>JBMZJT010000018.1:0-3831 GCA_049617695.1 Thermoplasmatota archaeon
CAGGGGGCACGGGTCGAAGACGTCGCAGGCGTCTTGGACCGTGTCACACGCGTTCTGGTATTGCCGGTCCACAATGCTGATGTTCGTGGGCGTTCCGGTGCAATTCAGGTCGGCGGATTGGGTCGCGTTTGCTTCTGCTGACACGCCGGGGGCGACGAGGGCGAGTGCGACGAGAGCTGTCAAGGCAAGATGTTTCAGTTTCATGGATATCATGCCCTACCATTTGGAGGGCAATTCCTTGCCAAATGATTGCTACACGTAATTCTATTGGATATGCTTGGGCTCTCCCGGTTAGATACAAACGGGCACTCGGAAAGAGCTTACAAACGAAGTCGAATGTTTACGGTTATGAAGTTGCTCGCGACCACGGCATTGCTTGTGCTTGCCCTTGCAGGATGCGCAGGCGACGATGCGGCCCAAGAGCCGATGGAGCCTCCATCTGAGTCAACCGATGATGAGCCGGCACCTGAGCCGGAGGTCGTTTACGCGTGGCAAGAAGTCCTCAATGAGACGTTCACGTTCACGAGCAACGGCCTTGGCCAACACCACGATGAAACGCTTCAAATTCCCGAAGGAACGCGCGCCGTTTCTGCCGAAATTTGGATGCTGAATGAATGCCCCGTCGGCACCTACTCAGAGCCGGCGATTGAAATTGATCTGGCTTTCTCCTCCGAGAAAATCCTGCTCTTCCCGAATCCAAATCCCACGGGGACAACCGAAATTTGTCCTTTCGTGACGCCAACGGAGCAGCTTCTCCACGAGCTTGAACTCGCCGTCGAAATTGGCGAATGGCGCGTGGAGTCCGTTGGTGATTGCATGTGCACAAGCCGCGTCGTCATTCAAGTCGAAATTCCAGAGTAATCGTCCAGACGCGAAGGTATGATTGCGGCGCGGCCAGCGCAAGGTCCTCGTTTCCTTCTTCTAGGGGTGCCATGACACGCTCAATGGCGCCGTCCTGCGCAAAGCCCTCCCAAGCGTCATCCCCGCAAGATTCCCGGTGCTTCATCGTGGCCACAGGGACTTGCCTTCTGGCAACTCCAATGGCCGCCAGATGTCGGCGTGAATGCACTCGGTCAATTCCTGTAGTTGCGCCAGGTCTCTGGCAGAAACACGAGCACTGCGGTGAAGATCTCGAGGCGTCCAAACCACATCTCTGCGGCTAACACGAGCTTGGAGCCTACACTGAGGTCAGCGAAATTCTCTGTTGGGCCCACGACCCCGAGGCCCGGGCCGATGTTGCTCAGGGCGCTGAGGCTGGCGCTGGCGGCTGCAGTCGCGTCCCGGAACGCCGGGTCGGTCAATTCCAAGGCGAGTGTGCCGAGCAGCCAGAGGCCCAAGAAGGAAATGAAGAAGGCTGCCGCGGTCATCAGGGTCCGGTCTTGGACCACCTTGCCGTTCATGCGCAGGGGCAGCACCGCGCGGGGGTGCAACAAGGTGCGGAAGTGGCGACCCACGGCCTTGAGAAGCAGGAGTATGCGTGCCAGCTTCACGCCGCCGCTGGTGCTGCTGGCCATGCCTCCGCCGACCATGATGAACAAGATCAACAGGTGCGTCGCAGCGGGCCAGACGTTGTAGTCCGCGGTGGCAAAGCCGGTGGATGTCATCATGGATGCCACGACGAATCCGGAGTCGCGCAGGGCTTCTAGAAAGCCGGCGCCGGCGCGCATCAGAACTAGAGTGATGGCCATTGTCACGAGCATGAAGTTGCCTGCGTACAGACGCCATTCTGCGTCCTGCACCAGGCGGCGCCAATGGCCTTGCTTAACCAACAGCAGCAGCGCGAAGTTGGTGCCGGCGATCAGCATCCCGCCAATGACTAGCAGTTCCACGATTGGATCGTGGAAGAATGCGATGCTCTCCGAGTGATTGCTGAAGCCGCCCGTGGATACCGTAGCAAAGGTGTGGATCAATGACTCGTAGATGGCTTCCTTGAGGCCCATGTTGTGGCGCCCCATCAGGAGGCCGAGCATGGCCACGAAGAATGTGGCGGCGATGCCCAGGTAAAGCCGCCAAAGAGTGCGCACGGCGTGGATCAGGCGCGGCGTCGAGCGGTGAAAGGTTGGCCCAGGGACTTCCGCCTGGAGCATCTGGAGGCCTCCCTGGCTCAGCCGTGACAGCACCGCGACGGAAAGGACGATGATGCCCATGCCACCGAGGAACTGCAATGTCGCACGCCAGACGTGGACTGATGGATCCACCTCTTCAAGCACGGGGATGACACTTGCGCCGGTGGTGGTGAGGCCGCTCATGGTCTCGAACAATGCGTCCACAGGATTGCGGAGCGTGCCGGTGACGACGAAGGGGACGGCAGCCAAGAGGCACAGCAAGATCCAGCCCAAGCCGACCGAGAGGTATGCTTCCCGGTTGCCGAGGTCGTTGGAGCCGTCGCCAAGCCGCTCGAGGGCCGCGCCCAAGAGGTACACGCCGCCCGCGCAGCTCACGAAAACCAGGCTCGTGGTGAGTCGATTAGCGTCGTAGAACCACGCTGCGAGGGCCGGGAGCAGGAAGGTTAGCGAGAAAAGGCGGGTGATGGCGCCGACGGAGCCGGCGACACGTCGAGGATGGAGCATCCCGAAGCCACGTTCGTGCGGCCTGTTATTCAACGGTTGCGAACCACCGAAAACCCTGAAAAGGGCGGCAAATCGCACCGCACCTCAGCCGCGCAATTCCCGCACCGATTTGCCACCGATGCCCCAGTTGTCGGGGCTCAGTTCATCGATGGTGACGACCAGGTGCGTTGGGTCCTTGCCGAGCACGTCCACCAGGAGTTGGGTCGCGCCGTCGATGAGCTTGGCTTTGTCCTCGGCACTGACGCCTTCCAGGAGTCGAATGTTGACGTAGGGCATACGCTGGTCAGTGCGCGTGCAGGGTTGGAGGTTGCGGCCGGGGCCGCCTGATCACTCCTCTTCGTCTTCGAACGGCCCGTGCTCGCCCTTGATCTCGGCGATCATGTCCTCATCGTCGAAGACCTTGATGCACTCGGGCTCGACGGCGTCGGTGATGTAGACGCTCTTGCCGGCGCGGTAAATGAAGTCCCCGCGGCCGGTGGCCTTGGCGACATCCACTTCGAGGATGATGGGCTCGCGCATGTGCACGCGGCCAGCGCTGTAGGCCTTCTCGGGCGTGGCGCTGAGGTGGATCATGTTGCGGTCGCTGGGGCGCAGGCCGGTGTCGAGGACCATGTCCAGTTCCTCCTCGGCGACCGGGAAGTACAGCTGGTCGACGGTGGCTTCCGGCAGGTCATCCAGGTTGACGTCGACGCTGTGGGCGTAGGTGGCGCGCACCATGCCGCCGTCGATTTGGTAGCGGCCTTTCTCGTCGGTTTCGACGAGGGCCTCAATGTGCTCGCTGCGCAGCCAGCGCTGGTAGTTTTGGCGGCTGTCCTTGATGGCCTTGACGAAGTCGTCGAGGTCCACCCAGCCACGGCCGTCCATGCTGAGGTCGAAGCGCTCCGGGAAGTGACGCAGAATGCCAGCCATCATGCGGCCGACGCGGTCAATCTCGAAGTCCTTCATCAAAAAGCGGCCCTTCTCATCACAGAGAGGGCATTCTTCGCCACGGTAGTACCCGTGGGCTCGGCACTGGGCGAGCATAAAGGGGAGAGAGGGATTTGAACCCCCGTATCAGGCTCTGCAGGCCCGCGCATAGCCGCTTTGCTATCTCCCCGCGGACGCTCAGGACAACGTCCTGTGCAGGGCCGCCGACAAGGGGGTCCGATTTAAGCCCGAGGGTGGCGGCCAAGGAGGTGCGTTCATCAAGGCGGCCAAGGTTTGCCCCCCAATGCCGGTCGGTGTGGACGACGATCGCCTCAGTGAGGTGCTCAAAGCCCTG
>JBMZJT010000018.1:3841-31478 GCA_049617695.1 Thermoplasmatota archaeon
CGGCTCAAGTTGCTGCGACAACTGCAGCGACCCCAGAGCTTGTCCGAGATTCGCGTCAGTCCGTCTCGCAAGGAAGGCGACGATCGGCCGGATCGGCCGATGAGTCGCGTCACCGTGCGCCAACACTTGGAGCACTTGCTACGCATCGGTGCCGTGGAGCAATCCATGCGCCAAGGTCCGGGTCGCGCCGTGGAAGAATTCACGGTGGTGCCGTCGCAATTGTTCGTCCTGGCCGAGGAGATCATGGAAGTGGCGCGGGTGCAGCGCCGCACGGATGAGAACGAGCAGACGCGTCCCCTGGATGGCTTGAAGCATCGCGCCGGGCGCGGCGCGGGGTTCCTCTTGGTCAATGGCGTCCATGAAGGCGCCTGGTGGCCCTTGGAGCCGGTGCGCCTCGATGGAGATGCGTGGACCATTGGTCGGGCCCAAGCCTGTTCGATTCCACTGGCCTTTGACCCCTTTGTCTCGACGCTGCATGCCTGCGTGCGCGAGGAAGATGGCTATCAAATTGAGGCGGAAGCCGGCGTGCGCAACCCACTCCTGGTGGATTGGCGTCAAGTCCAGCCCGGTGAGCGCGTCGATTTGAGTCCTGGATCCGTTGTGACCGTCGGCCGCAGCACGTTGGTTTTCCGCACCTAGGACAGGAGGCGCGGCGTGGTCGCTTGCGGGCGGTCCTCGGGATCTGCGGCCAACAGTTGTTCCAAAAGCCGCCGCAAATCGCTTGGCTGCGCTGGTGGTGTCGGCTTGGCGGCTCGCGCTTTCGCCACAACTTGGTGGGATGGCAGGTGGCCGGGTACGGGATGGGCGCCCATGACGTCCAGAAGCACCAAGCCGAGGCTGTACAGGTCGCTTTGGGGGCTCAGGTGTTCGCCGTCTAGGACTTCGGGGGCGGTGAAACGGGGCGTCCCCACAACGGGCAGGGTGGCTTGGCTCCAGCCCATGCCTCGGGGGCGTTCGACGGCGCTGCCAAAGTCGGAGAGGATGTATCCCTCGCGGCTGCGCAGGATGTTGCTGGGCTTGACGTCGCCGTGCAGGATGCCGTGGCGGTGGGCCGTGCGCAGCGCCGAGAGCATGTGGCGTGCCAGTTTGCGCACTTCGTCGCTGGGCAATCGTCGACCGTTGATCGAACCCTGTTCGTACCAGGGCAGGACCAGCAGCGGGGCACCGTGGAGGCGTTCCATACGCAGGGGTCGGATGATGTGGGGGTTGGCCGATTTTTGCAGCAAATGCTGCTCCCGTTCGAGCATGTCCCGGTCAACCGCCACGCGGGACAGCTTCAGGACGACGGGGCGGTCGTCGAGCAAATCCTGCGCCTTCCATGTGATGGACTGGCCTCCGCCGCCAAGGTCTTCTTCGAGTTCGTAGCGCCCCAGCACCATGCCGCCCGGCGTCCAATCGGGGGTGCTGCGAAATGTGGTGATGCCGGCCACCAGAGCATCGTGTTGTTCCTCGGTGACGCCCATGGATGTGCGCATGTGGCTGAGGCGATCGGCTTCCCAGCTTCGCGGCTCGCCGTGGCGGTACGCTTCGTCGACGGCGGCTGCATAGGTGGCCAGATCGCCTTTGGGGGTCGCGCGGTCTTCTTTGCGCAGGAATGTCAAGGTCACGAACCAGGCCGCGACGCCGCTGGCGATGCCGACGACAGCGGCAAACACCCAGGCGACGACTTGGGATCCCGTGGCATTGATCGCGTCGAACACGCCCGCCATGATGGCGCCGGTGACGAAGATGCCCGCGATGCCGGCGCCGAAGCGGTCGCTTCGCCAGCGGACATCGATGAATTGGGTCCGCGCGATGGCGAACCAAATCAGAATGGGTCGCACCACCATGACGTCCAGGCGGCCACTCAAGCTGCCCCACCAGTGGAATGCGCCGCCGTAAATCAGAGCTCCATTGATGATGCCCTGAAGCAGGCCTGCCAGGAGGAATGCAATGACGAACCAGGTGCGTTTGCGCTCCCACGGCGATTCGGCCTGGGGTCGGGGCCAGAGTCGTCCGATGTTGTAGGCCAGCATGACGACCATGGCCGAAAACAGGAGAATCGTGGCAAACAGGGCCGGCGTGGTGAACTCCTTGCCATTGATCAAGGACTTGGGGAAGTTGACGGGGATGAGCACGCAGAGGTGCGCTGCGCGGATGCCAAATGCGGCGAACACCAGCGTGAATTGGTTGCGCACGACGGGGGTGAGTTGCGTCTTCCAGATGGTCGTCCAGCGCGTCAGGAGCACGATGAACGTCAGCTCGAAGGGCAAGTAGGCCAGCAGCCACGTCTCCATATCGATGTGGATGGAGAGGGCTCGCGTGACCACAATGCTGGTTGGCAAGACGGCCGAAATCAGGAACGGAAGGACCAGACACAGAATCGTCAGGACGGGCCAACTCCTGCGTAGCCATGCAAATCGATCCTGTTTCGGGTACAGGAAGACGAACAGGAGAATCAGCAGGTTGGTGCCGAAATCAAGGGCCCCTGCCGTGCGCGCCATGGCCTCTGAAACGCGATCGACGTTGCCAATGATGTCATCAAAAATCTCGGGGACGCCGGTCAGGAAAGACCATAGCGCGGAGATGACGCCGTTGACAATGAACAGGATGGCCAGGACCGCGGATCGCTCGTTGCGCGGGCTGCGCAGCAGCAGAAGCAACCCGAGGGCGAGTTGCGCCACTGCGGCGAAGGTGCCAAAGATGAATGCACTCGACGCAAACCACGCCACGGCGGATGAGAATCCTCGTCGTAGAAAAAAGACGCCAGCTATTCTTCTTCGTCAGCGCCCACGGCGGCGGGCACGTGTTCGCGTTCAGAGTCGCTGCCTGCGTCAAGCGATACAGGGGGTCCGGCCACATCGAGGTTGGCTGCGACGATCTCGGCGAGATCCTGAGCGACCATGCGCCCGCCGGATGCCGTGTCATTGCCGGTCAGGCTGAGGCCGTCCTTGAGCATCGTCAGGCAGAACGGACAGTTGCTCACGACGGCTTCGGCGCCAGTGTCTGCGGCTTGCTTGGCGCGGATGACGTTGATGCGTTCGTCCTCTTGCTTCACTTCGTACCACATGTTGCTGCCACCGGCGCCGCAGCACAGGCCTTGGTCGCCGGCTTGGGCCATTTCCAGCACGGGCAGGCCGTTGGCTTCCAACACGCGGCGCGGTGCATCGAAGATGTCGTTGTGGCGACCCAAGTAGCAGGAGTCGTGGTACGTCACGGACATCTCGGCGTTGTTCTTGAGCGGCAGGCGACCTTCGTCGATGAGTTGCTCAATGAGCTGCGTGTGGTGGATGACTTCGAACTTGGCACCGAATTCAGGGTACTCATTGGCGAAGGTGTTGAAGCAGTGCGGGCACTGGGCGACGATCTTCTTGACGCCGTAGTTCTCCAAGATCATCATGTTCTCCATGACGGCTTGCTGGAACAGGCCTTCTTCGCCGAGGCGTCGGGCGGGGTCGCCGTTGCACTGCTCTTCCGTGCCGAGGATGGCAAAGTCGAGGCCGGCGGCGTTGAAGATCTTGGCAATGTCTTGGGTCACTTGCTGGTTGCGTGGATCGTAGCTTCCGACGCAGCCGACCCACCAGAGGTACTCGAAGGACTCGCCAGTGGCGGCCTTGGCGCTGGCTAGGGGCACCTCGACGCCGTCAGGCAAGCCGTTGGTCCAGTCCGCACGGTCCGCCATGGGGAATCCGTAGGGATTCTTGGCGTTCGTGAGGTTCATGATCAGCTTGCCTTGGTGTTCATCGACGCGGGACTCCATCACGAGGCCGCGGCGCAGTTCCGTGATGATGTCCACGTGGTGGATGTCCACGGGGCATTCCGTCATGCAGGCGCGGCATGTCGTGCAGCTCCACAGCGTGGTTTCGTCGATGCTGACCTTCAGGTCGTTGTCCTTGGTCAGGGGTGCGGGTTGGTAGTCGTCCCCGGCGGCCTTGCCAGCGCGGTAATCCTCCCACATGTGTTCCTTCAGATCCTGGATGAGCTTGCGGGGGCTCAGCGGGCGCCCGGCGGCGTTCGCGGGGCATTGGGATTCACAGCGACCACAGTTGGTGCAGGCATCCAAGGCGAGGCGGTCCTTCCAGGTGAAGTCCCGAATCGTGTTGTAGCCAACTTGCCCCATGGCGTCGTAGTCGCCGGATTCCATGATTTCGGCGAGGTCGAAGGGCTTGCTCAGCGCGGCGCGCGCTTCGCGCTCGGGGTCGTGGAAGAAGATGTTGAGGCTGCTGCTGACGATGTGCTTCAGCTTGGTCCAGGGGAGGATGGCCAGGACGCTGGTCCAGAGGGCAAAGTGCACCCACCACAGGGCAGGGTACACCGCCGCGAGGGTTTCCACGTCGGCCAAGGGGCGCATCAGGTAGTGGCCAAAGGCGTGGCCGACGAAGCTCCATTGGGCGTATTGGATGCCGTCGACCTGGATTTGATGCTGGAGGCGGATGCCTTCCATCAGGAAGCCGGTGACGGCGATGAGCAGAAGGAAAACGAGCGCGTACAGGTCGCCGTCCATCTTGTTCAGGAACGGCAGTTCAACGTGCTTGTGCGGGTGGATGTGGTCCGGTTTCTGGCGGTAGCGCCGCAGGATCATGTAGACCAAGCCGACGATGAGGACGAGGCCGCCAAAGTCGAGGGCGGCTTCGTAGATCAGGTAGCCAGTGCCTTCGAGGAGTTTGTCCTTCAGGACCAATTCGAAGAGGTCCATGTCGATGGCGGCCAGGGTGGTGCCGATGAACAGCACGACCATGCCAAAGAACACCCAAGCGTGGTTGCTGCCGGATTTGTCCTTGCCGTCGGGCAGCATTTCACGCTTGAATTTGCGGTGGCTGGTCAGTGCCGTGATGAGCCGTTGCAGGCCGACCTTCCAATCGGCGGGCTTCCAGGCGCGGCCCATACGCCAGACATGGATCATCTGCCAGATGCCGTAGCCGAAAATCGCGACCGCGAGGGCGGTCAGGCCAATCATCCAGAAGTAGGTGGGTTCCGGCATCAGTTCGAGGTTGACGCGGCACGGAACTTCTGGGTACCCGCTGCATTGGCTTTCGGCCATGACAGGAGCCCGACGGCCCCCTTCGGCTAAAAGATGGCGGCGTGGACTTCAGGCAGCCGAAATCAGCAGCGGCCGCCGGCGGCGCACAGATCGCGGCGATCGTCGGCGTCGAATTCCGTCGGAATGCTTTGCAGTCCGAACAGGCCAACGGTCCGCACGGCGCAGAACATGACACTGTTCTGGTTGTCCGAGTGGCCGGAGTCGGGCTCGCCGTTGCAGCGGTCTGCCTCGTGGTCGTTGACCATGTCGATGCCGTTGTTGACGAGGCCCATGATGTGGCCAAATTCGTGTACGAGGACGGCGGTGTGGGCGCGGGTGCGGTCGGCGTCGCTGCATGCCGGCAAGCCCAGGGGGCCGCCTTCGTCGCAGCCGCGGTCGATGCGCTCGGAAAAGATGACGATCCAGTCGTGGCCCACGGCGAAGCCCAGGACGCCCTCCTGTTCGTATTCGCCATCGACGAACATCACATGGGTGGTGACGGTGTTGCCTTCCGTCTTCAGGTCGCGGCGGCTTTCTCGAAGGGACTGGAGTTCGCCACGGGTCCAGCGGTCGTCGCTAGGCAAGTTCGCGTCGCTGTATTGGACGCGGACCGAATCCTTGCTGACGACGTCTTGCAGACGGCTCAGGAGGCCATTGACGACTTCGCCGGACGGGCGTTCGCCGTTGACGTGGTCGATTTCAATGATCCAGTTGCTGTATTCGTCATCGGAGACCAGGTCTTTGGCCGACACGCCTCCGCCGGTCAGGCTGGAAAGGCATCCGGCAGCGGCGACGGCGATGACCAACAAGGCAGCAAAGCGCACGCTAGGGATGTGGCCTCCCGGCTACATAGGAGTTGCTTCAGGTGCACCGTTCGGGCGGCGCGGCCCCGAGGATGCCATTTCCCCATGTCGGGTGTTGATGGTACAAGGCCGCCGTTTCCGGGGACACATTGGTCCAAATCAAGGAGTAAATGATCTCCGCTTGGAAGGTCGTCGTGCCGGTGTGCTGGTCGCCGGTCACGTTGACCAATTCGACGACTTGGCTCCCGGCGTGGGTGTGGACGACGAATTCCAGGGGAACCCGGTTCTCGGAAATCCAATCCCAGGAGAATTCCGTGGTCTCGGTGTAGTAGAAATCCAGTTCGATGATTTGGCAGGGCTTGAGTTGCCAGTCATTCCATGCCTCGGGGTCGAGGTCCCGTCCGTGCCAGGTTGCTTCTGGGCCCGCCGCCGGCTCCGTACAACCCGCGAGGGTCAGGAGCGCGGCGACGGCCAGCCACTTCACAGCAGCTCGGCGAGCTTGGGCAGCACGTCGTACAAGTCGCCGACGATGCCGTAGTCGCTGACCTGGAAGATCGGCGCGTCCTTGTTGGTGTTGATGGCCACGATGAGCTTGCTGCCGCGGATGCCGGCAACGTGCTGAATCTGACCGGACACGCCGGCGGCGAAGTACACCTTCGGCTTGATTTCGTTGCCCGACAGGCCAATCCAGTGCTCTTCGCCGAGCCACTTCAAGTCGGCAGCCACGGGGCGGCTGCAGCCCACGGCGCCGCCCTTGAGCTTGTCTGCGACGGCTTGGGCCAGGGCGACGTCGCCTTCGGCCTTGAAGCCGCGGCCGACGCCGACGACGTAGTCTGCGGCGGTGAGGTCGAAGTCGGATTCGCCGCTACCGACGGTTTCCAGGACGGTGACGCCACTGGATTCGGCGCTGATGGCCAATTCGTCGACATTGGTGGCTTCCAGTTCGTCAAAGAAGGTGCCGCGGCCGGCGGTGGCCACGAGTTTGCCCTTGACTTCGTACGTCGCGACACTGTTGCCGGACAGCACGAACCGGCTGACCTTCAGGGCGCCGGCGCTGCCTTCGAGGCTCTGGATGTCGGCGGCGTAGCTGGCATCGGCGTGGGCGGCCACGCGGGCTGCGATGTCCTTGCCAAGCTTCGTGGAGCCGATGAGGATCAAGTCGAAGTCGCCAGCGACGGCGCCGATGCCGGCGGCAATCGTGTTGGCGTCTTGGTCTGGCAGGCCCTTGCGGTCGACGACGCGCGCGTCGCCGTTCTTCTCGGCCCACATGCGGAGTTCCTGGCACAGATCGTCGTCATCGGACCAGCTCAGGATTTTCAGGCTCATAGGGCGCCCTCCTTCTTCAGGGCGGCCACAAGTTCCGCGGCGTCGGCGACGATGACGTTCTTGCGGTCTTGCTTGGGCGCCTTGTTGTCGATTTGTACCATTTGCCGCTCGAGGTCGCTGTCGGCGATGCCGAGGTCGGCCGTGGTCTTGTTGTGAATCGGCTTCTTGCCGGCTTGCAGGATTTGCATCAGGGCCGGCAGGCGGGGGTGGTTGATTTCGTCGTTCATGGCGCAGGCGGCCGGGAGGGGCACCTGGACCTTTTCGCTGACGTCGGCGTCGCGCACGGCGGTGAGCTTGCCATCGGCGACGCCTTCGATTTTCTGGGTGTTGTAGATGCTGGGCATGCCCAGTTCGGCGGCGACGCGCAGGACGACTTCACCGGCGACGCGGTCGAGGCTTTCGGTGGCGCCAAAGACGAGGTCGGCGCCGTCGGCCTTCACGGCGGCTGCGAGCACCTTGGCGGTACCGCGTCCGTCGGTTTCGGGGCCGCTGATGACGACGGCTTCGTCGCAGCCCATGGCGAGGGGCTCTTTGATGAGGTTGGCGCCGTTGGGGCCGGCGTTGTACGTGTAGACCCAGACGGCGTCGGCTTGTCCGGCTTCCTTGAGCTTGACAGCCGCTTCGACGGCGTGCTTGTCGAAATCACTGACCTTCCACGGCAGGCCGTCGAGTTTCGGCGCTTGCGTTGCGGGGTCGATCTTGAGCTGGGCGACGTCCGGGGCCATCTTGACCAGGACCGCGACCTTGACCATGCGGCGTCGACCGATGCACGTCTCAAAAGGGGTTCGCACGAGGCACTGAAACCGAATCATTAAGCAAATCCTTAACAATTGACCGTGCCCATGTGGATGCGTGGCCGACCTCGATGCCGTGTTCGCCGCACTCGCCCATCCGATTCGGCGACGCATCATCGAGGACCTGGCCCACGGCGAACGCACCGTCAGCGACCTGGCGGCCCCCCACGACGTCAGTGCCCCGGCCATCAGCCAACACTTGCGCGTCCTGGAACAAGCCGGCCTCGTCGCCCAGACCAAGGATGGTCGCCTGCGGATTTGCACCCTGCAAGCGACCCCCCTGTCCTCCGTGTTTTCATGGACCCTCCAATATCGGGTCTTCTGGGAAGGCGTCCTGGATCAAGTGCAAGCCATCGCAGAGCAACCCAACCGGAAGTGAACCATGCCCCAAACCCTGCAACTCCAACGCCACATCAGTGCCCCGCCAGAACGCGTCTACAAGGCCTTCCTAGACCCCGACGCCATGGTCAAGTGGAACCCACCCCACGGTTTCGTGGGCAAGATGCACCACCATGAAGGCAAAGTCGGCGGGACTTACAAGATGAGCTTCCGCAACTTCAACACCGACACGGAGCACACCTTCGGCGGCAAATACGTCGAACTGAACCCGTACACCCGCCTCCGCTGGACCGACGCCTTCGACGAATCCATGGGCGAAGACATGCAAGGCCAGATGATGGTCACCGTCGATTTGGAACCCACCGCAATCGGCACCTTCGTCACCATCACACAAGAAGGTCTCCCGGACGCCATGCCCCGCGAATTTGCCACCGCAGGCTGGCAAGAATCGCTGATGATGCTCGAACAGCTCGTGGTCCCCGCGATTCCCGACGGCCCGGAGTGATTCATGCGCACCCAAACGTACCTCAACTTTGACGGCCAAACCGAGCAAGCCTTCCATTTCTACGCCCAAGCCTTCGGCGGCGAGCCGGAATTCACCCGCTACGCCGACGTGCCCATGGAAGGCGTCGAGCTCAGCGCCGCAGACGCCCAGAAATTGATGCACGCCCAACTGGCCTTCGGCGACGGCGTGGTCCTCATGGGCAGCGACCCCTTGGCCGCCTTCGGGCACACCGTTCAGATGGGCAACAACGTCCACATCAGCCTGCAATGCGACAGCAAGGAACAGGCCGACGCGCTCTACGCCGCCCTCAGCCCCGGGGGCGAGACGTTCATGGAACCCGCCATGCAAGCCTGGGGAACGTACTGGGGCAACTGGAAGGATAAATTCGGCGTCCATTGGATGGTCAACGTCAACGAGGTCCAATGACCCACAGCCTGGAAGTTAGCCGGTTCATCCAAGCTCCTCGCGCAGCCGTGTTCGCCGCCTTCCTGGATGACCAAGACGCCCGGATGCGCAAATTCGCGCCCACGGGCCCCGACGGTAACACCATGCAATGCGTGATCCTCGACTTCGAGCCACGCGTCGGCGGCAAGATGGGCTACGCCATGATTCCCCATGACGCCGATCCGGCAGGCCCCTTCGAGCACCAAGTCACGGGCACGTTCCAAGAAATCATCGAGAACGAGAAAATCGTGCGCACGGAAGCGCCGCCCGGCATGGAAATGGCGACGACTGTCACCGTGCTGTTCGAAGACGCCGACGGCGGCACCCAGGTCACCATCCGCCACGAAGGCTTCCCAGATTCCGAGTGGGCCGAGGGCGCCAAATTCGGTTGGGGCAGTGCCCTGGTCAACCTGGCCGCAGCGTGGGCGGAAATGCCGAATTGAATGCCTTCGTGCACCTTCACCTCTCTACCCAATAGGCCCAAGAACCCGGCCCCGGCTGGCACTGGGTCCATGCTTGCCATCGAAGCCCACGGGCTCACCAAATCCTTTGGCCAAACACGCGCCCTGGATGGCGTCGATCTGCAGATCGAAGCCGGCACCGTGTATGGTCTGCTCGGCCCCAACGGCGCCGGCAAGACCACAACCATCCGCGTCCTGGCAACCCTGCTCAAGCCCGATGCGGGCACGGCGACGGTCCTTGGCCACGACTTGTGCACCGCCCACAAACAAGTGCGCAAGCGCATCAGCCTCACAGGCCAGTTTGCAAGCGTGGACGAAGAACTCACGGGCCGCGAGAATCTGATCATGATTGGGCGGCTCCTTGGCTTGCGCAAGAAAACCGCCAAGGAACGCGCGGGCGAACTTCTGGACGCGTTCGGGCTCTCGGATGCCGCGCGCAAACTCGTCAACACCTACTCGGGCGGCATGCGCCGCCGTCTCGACATTGCGGCCAGCCTCGTCGTGACGCCGCAAATCCTGTTCCTGGATGAGCCCACCACCGGGCTGGACCCGCGCAGCCGCAACCGTGTCTGGGACATCATCCGTGCCATCGCCGACCAAGGCACGACCGTGTTGCTGACCACGCAATACCTGGAGGAAGCCGACCGCCTCGCTGATCGCATGGCCGTGATCGATAAGGGGCGGGTCATCGCCGAAGGTACGAGTCACGAACTCAAGGCCAGCGTCGGTGCCAATGCCCTGCACGTTCGCCTACGTCACAAGACCAAGGGCCCCGAAGCCAAGCAATTGCTCGAAACGCGCCTCAAGGCGCCGGTCCACATCGGAACCGACGCCACGCAACTTTCTGCCAACGTGGACGCAGCCCGCGTGGGAACGGCGATGAACGACCTGCGCAAGGCCGGCATCGAAGTTGCGGAGTACTCCATGGGTGCCCCCAGCCTCGACGAGGTGTTCTTCGCCCTCACAGGCAAGCCTGCCGAAGCGGAGGTGGCCAGTTGAGCGCCGACAATGTCAACGCGGACATGAGCCGAGTGCTCAAACCTGGCGCGCCGCCGGAGCCGGCACACTTCTTCGCCTCCGTGCTGACTCATGGGTGGCGGGCGATGCTGAAAATCAAGCACGTGCCGTTCCAGTTGTTCGACGTGACGGTGATGCCGATCATGTTCACGCTGCTGTTCACCTACATCTTCGGCGGCGCCATCGAGGGCACGCCCAAGCAGTACATTCAGTACCTGGCACCGGGCATCGTCGTGCAGACGGTCGTGTTCATCACGGTCTACACGGGTGTCGGGCTCAACACGGACATCAAGAAGGGGCTGCATGACCGGTTCCGCAGCCTGCCCAACTGGCAACCCAGTCCGGTCCTTGGCGCCTTGACGGGTGACTTGTTCCGGTTCACGATGGCGTCCGTGGTGGTCCTAGCCGTTGCGATGATCATCGGCTTCCGGCCTGAGAATTGGTTCGGCGTCTTGTTTGCCCTCGGACTCGTGATTCTGTTCTGCCTGAGCCTGAGCTGGCTCTGGATCATCGTCGGCATGAAGGCCAAGACGCCGGAATCGGTGATGACGACGAGCTTCATCTTCCTGATGCCGCTCACGTTTGCCAGTGATATCTTCGTGCCGCTGGACACGATTCAACCCGATTGGCTGCGCACGGCCGTCGGCAACAATCCCGTCAGCCACCTGGCCGCCGCGGCGCGCAATCTCATGGGGGGCATCCTGCCCGGAGAACACCTCTGGTGGGTGCTGGGCACATCCGCCGTGCTGACCCTGGTCTTCGCGCCCGTCGCCTTGACCCTGTACCGCAAGGAACGGTAGCCGATTCGGCTATCAGTCGCGGCGGCGGTCGCCGGCACATGGCCATCAGCGAAGTCGAGAAGCGCCTGAAGGAACTCGGCCACGAGATTCCGGACGTCCCCAAGCCCGCCGCCAACTACGTGCCTTGGACCACGAGCGGCAAGACGGTGTACGTTGCGGGTCAGATTCCCGTCGTCGCCGGCGAAATCATTGCCAAGGGCAAGGTCGGCAAGAAGCACAATACGGAGGCGGCCCAGAAGATTGCCCAAGTGTGTGCCCTCAACGTCATCGGCGTGCTGAAGGCCGCTGCGGCGGAGAAGAAGAAGAGCCTCGACAAGGTGCGTGTCGTGCGCCTGAGCGGATTCGTGAACACGGCCAAGGGCTTCACCGATGTTCACCTCGTCACCAATGGCGCCAGCGACCTCATTGCTGCGGCCTTCGGCGAGAAGGGCATCCATGCGCGCAGCGCCGTCGGCATGGCTGAACTGCCGCTCGACGTGCCGTTCGAATTGGAAGCGATCGCCGAATTGCTCTAGCGCACACTGATGCCGTACTGGCACGGGCCGTTGCAGCCAACGGTGACCGTCCAGGTTCCCGCCGCGGCTTCCTGCGTGGTCGCAAAGCGCCAGCCAATGGCCCGCACGGCACCGAAGCTTCCGCCGTTGACGGCCTCGCCGTCGGCGTCGTAAATGCGAACCCGGATGCCGTCTTGGGCAGCGAGGTTCATGGTAATGTTCACCAAGCTGCCGCGCACCGTGAGGTTGTGTTCGGTGGTGTCGCCATCCAACTGGCCTTGAATTTGGCCTGGAAGTGGTCGGTCATGGACGGGGACGACGTTGCCCTCGTCGACTGCGACCGTGTAAGCGCAGGGGCCGTCGCAGCCGATGCGCAGGCTCCAGGTGCCCGCTTCGCCGCCGATGGTGCTGAACTCCATGCTGTTGATGCGGACGAAGCCACTGTGGGCCAAGCTGTTCGTGGGTCCGGGCAGCATGACGCCCGAGTAGGGTTCTCGCTGGGCGGGTCCTTGCAGGTAGACGGCAAAGCCGGCTTCGCTCCATGCTGCCACGCGCAAGGTGTGTGGCCCCTTGGGTAGCTGCAGGGAATGCGTCGCGTCGAAGGCTTCGGTTGTGCGGTCGCTGAAACGGTGCGCTGCCTCGGGGAACATGCTCTCCGGGGGTGGGCCGCTGGAGGCGCAACCGGCAAGCAGTGGCACCAGGAACAGGAGAACAAGGACACGCATCGGCCCTGACCTAGGGTCGCCGTTCATGATGTTTCTGGGTCATTCCCCGGCCCAATCTTTGAAATCCTCCATGCTGATATGTTCGGGCTCAGGGTGAACCCATGCCGTTTCTGCTCTCCGATGACGAACAGTTGATCCAGCAGGTCGTAGGCGAATTTGCCCGCGACCAAATCACGCTCGACGGCGCCAGCGACCTCGATCGCCACGACCGTTACCCGGCGGATTTCCTCGCCGGCGCAGCGGGCCTCGGCTTGCTCGGCATGACCGTCCCTGAATCCCATGGCGGTGCCGGCACCAGCCCCACCGCCTATGCGTTGGCGATTCACGAAGTGGCCAAGGTCTGCGTCAACACGGCGACGGTCCTCGCCATGCACAATGGCCTGGGCATGCGGTTGCTGCTCCATGGCGACGCGGCCCTGGCGCAATCGGCGGCGGCCGGCGAACCTGTTGCGGTGCTCGCCACGGAAGAGGCCCACGGCAGTGACAAAGCCACCCTCGGCACGGAAGCGGTGGCCAGCGACGACGGCTACCGCATCACGGGCATGAAGGTCTGGGGCATCGGAGCCTCCGGTGCCAAGCACTTCGTGGTGCTGGCCCAAGTGCCGGACGTGGGTCCGACGCTGTTTCATGTGCCCGCCGACGCCGGCGGCGTGCAACTGGGTCAAAACGAGGCGCTCATGGGCTTGCGTGCCAGTGGCATTCGCACGGTGTACCTGAGTGACGTCGCCGTTCCAAGCAGTGCGGTCCTCGGAGAAGCCGGTCAAGGTGTCCAACTGTTGGCCGAGGCGCAGCCGTGGCTGCAAATCGGAGTCGCTGCGGCTGTCGTCGGGGCGACTCGTGGGGCCTTTGCGGCTGCCAAGGAATTTGCCGAGTCGCGCATCCAATTCAACGCGCCCATCGGGACGTACCAGGCCGTGAGCGACGGCATCACGGAAGTGGACATCCAAACCAGTGCGGCCATGGCCTTGACCTTGCAGGCTGCGGCGCAGGTGGAGTCTCCTGAGGGGGCTGCCTGGGCGGCGCGAGCCAAGGCCTTCGCAGTCGAAATGGGCGTTCCCATGACGCGCCAGAACATCCGCATTCAGGGTGGCACGGGCTTCATGCGTGAAGGGGGCACGGAGCGTTTTGCTCGCGATGTGCGCGCTTTGCAGTTTGTCGGTGAGCCGGTTCACATGCAACGAGACGTGCTGAAGCGGCATCTCCTTGACATCGAGTTCGAAGCCGCGCCCTAGTTTGGCTTCGGCAAGGACGGCGTGGTCGAGCGAAGCGAGGCCGCGCTCGGGTTTCCAAAGGGCAGCGCCCTTTGGCTGGATATCGAATTCGAAGCGGCCCCGTAGTGACTTTCGCCTCCCCGAAAGCCCCTTCAGTCGGATGGCCGTGGCGCCCTCGTGGCCCAACCCACCGAGCAGATGGAAGAGTACCTTGAGACCATCTACCGGCTGGAAGAAGAGGGTCATGTGGCACGTACGGGCAAGATCGCCGAGCATCTCGGCGTGAATCCGCCGGCGGTCACGGATATGCTCCAGAAATTGGAGAAGGCGGGCCTGGTCCAGTACGAACCCTACAAGGGCGTCGTGTTGACCGAAGAAGGGCGCGTCGTTGGCAAGACGCAATTGGAGCGCCACCGCGTCATGCAGGCGTTCTTGCAAGAGGTCTGTGGTATGGAACATGGTGCAGCCCATGAGGCGGCCTGCGACATGGAGCACTCCATTCCGCGCGAGTTGGATGCGTGGATGGCGGCCTACCTGGAAACCCAGCTCGGGCGTCCTTTTGATCCGGCCCGTAAGGTGAAAGAGCAGATTGCCAGCTGATTTTCGGCAGGCCGAAAACCGCTATATAGCGCACTGGACTCGGCGAGTTTCGAGGAACCGAAATGCGCGCCATTTTGATCACCGCACTCCTAGCCAGCGTCGCCCTCGCCGGCTGCACCGCTGACGACACTGTTCGCATCGCCTTCGTCGCCAAGGACACTGCCCTTGCGCCCACCGAAGACCTCGATCAATTGACCGCCTACCTCGAAGAGGCCACAGGCCTGAACGTCCGCGTCGACTACTTCACCAGCAGCACCGCCGCCCTGGCTGCCATCAAGGCCGGCCAGGCCGACATCGCCAGTGTCGACGGCGCCGCCGGCTGGCTCGCCTGGCAACAACTTGGCCTCGAAGCCTTCGCTAGCGAAACCCGCAGCGACGGCCGCACTCACTACATGGCCAGCGCCTGGGTCCGCACCGACAGCGACATCCAAACCGTCTCCGATCTGCCCGGCCGCAACAGCTGCCACACGGGCGCCACCAAGAGCGCTGGCATGTTCATGCCCATGGGCTACATGACCCAAGAAGGCCTCATCGACTGGAGCGGCTACCCCGACGACATCAGCCAAGTCCAGGAAGGTGCCAAGGCACTCTTCGACCACGCCCAGATTGGTGGCGGCATCTACGCCGGCTACGAAGGCGCCCTGCGCTGCCTCAGCGACGGAACCGGCGACGTGGCCTTTGTCCGCGACACCACGCCGGCTGACTACTGCAGCGAGGACGCCAAGGAATGGTGCCTCGATTTGGCCGACTACCGCGAACTCCAACAATTCGGCGCCGTCCCCGAACACCCCTTCATGGTCGGCTCCCACGTAGCCGCGGACACCCTCGACGCCATCAGCAACGCGCTGTTTGACCTGGACGACAACGACGACGGCCGCGCCATCCTGGACGCCGTCTTTGGCACCGATGCCATCGTGCCCGTCGAAACCGAAGCCCACCTCGGCCAATACGGCGGCCTCCTGAACCTGCTCCCTGGCGCCAGCGGCTACGCCAACAGCAAGTAATGGCCCTACAGCTCGAGGATCTTGCCGTCGGCTATCCCGGCCGCCCGCCCTTGGTTGAACACCTCAACCTGGAGCTGGGGCTCGGCGAAGCCGTCGCGATTCTCGGGCCAAGTGGCCATGGCAAGAGCACGCTTCTGAAGACCATCGCGGGGCTGCTGCCCTTGGCTGGGGGCAACATGACGGTCCTTGGGCATCCAAACCCGGATCGGCCGCCAAAAGGAAGCATCGGCTACGTGCCCCAACGTCTTGGATTGGTGCGCCATACCAGCGTGCTGGACAACGTCCAACACGGGGCGCTCCACCTGGCGACGAAGTGGCAAAACCTGCTGCACCGGGCGCCTCCGGGAGCCACCGAACGTGCCTGGGATGCCCTGCGCGCGGTCGGCCTGGAAGACAAGGCCGACGATCCCATTTTGCAGCTCAGTGGCGGGCAACAGCGTCGCGTCGCCGTCGCCAGGACTCTGGTGCAGCGGCCGCGGCTCCTGCTGGCTGACGAATTCCTTGGAGAATTGGATCCTGCCACGGCGAGCACGGTCGCCGGCGCCGTCCGGAGCCTGCAAGAAAGCGAAGGCACTGCGGTCTTGCTGGTTGAGCATCAATTGGACCAAGCGCGCCGTGTGGCCGATCGGGTGTTCCGCCTAGCTGACGGCCGTTTGGAGGAAGCATGAAGCGGGTCCTGGGTCCGGTGGCACTCGTGGCGCTGGGCATGTGGGCCTGGCGTGGTTTGGATGTCGATTTGAGCCGCATCGGTCGTGCGCCTGCCGCTTTGGCTGACTTGGTCGCGTCCAGTTTCCCGCCGGATCTCTCTCAATTTGACGTGATCTGGGCTGCACTCATCGAAACGTTCCAAATTGCGATTCTGGCGACCATTTTCGGAACCCTCCTCGCCCTCCCGTTGGGGGTCCTGGCGGCACGGAACCTGTTTCCGCCGGCTCTGGCGACGAGTGTGCGCACGGTGGCCAACGCCGTCCGCGTGTTGCCAAGCATCCTGTGGGCCTTGGTTGCGGTGCTGGTGTTTGGTCCGGGGGCTTTGGCGGGCGTCGTCGCGATGACGTTCTACACCATCGGCTACTTGGCCAAGCTGCAATCGGAAGCCTTCGAAGGCCTGCCTCGTGACGCCTTGGATGCCGTGCGCGCCATGGGCCTTGGCCGTGGCACGGTGGCGTGGCACGTCGCAATTCCGGAGGCGGCCAATGCCTTGCGCAGCCAGGTGCTGTTCATGCTGGAATACAACGTGCGCAACAGCAGCGTCGTTGGGCTCGTCGGCGCCGGCGGCATGGGCATTTTGATCAGCCAGGCGTTCCAGTTCTTCGACTATGATCGATTGGCCGCGCTCCTGTTGGTGATGTTCGTGGCGGTGGTGCTGCTTGATGGTCTGAGCTACTTGGTGCGCCGGCGATTCGTGGAGATGGAGCATGCGCCGCGGGCGCGGTGGCGCGACGTCATCCTGCCGCGTTGACATGTGTTTTCGATTGGTCGAATAAAGGCTATATCCTTGGAGACATCCACACGTTTCGAGGCCTCGAAAATGGTCGCGGACCCTGACGCCTTCATCCGTCTCATGGACGAGCTGCCCCCACAGCAGCTGCGCCAACAAGACATCGATCAAGTCGCAGCCGGCCGCAGCATCTACCTCGCCGCGCCCAAGAGCCTGCTTTGGAAGAGCGTCCTGCTCCTCGTCGCGACGCTTGCCTTCGTGCCGATTCTGCTGATGAAGCACGAATTGGCGGGCGCCATCTACGTCGCGGCGCTCGTCATCGTCCACGTCGTCGGACTCGTCGTCATCGTGGCCAAGAGCGGCGACCAATGGTGGCAGGACAAACGCGCGCTCGCCTGGCGCCTCGGCGGCATCGGCGTCCTGACCGTGCTGCTGAGCATCGTCGGCAAAGGCCTTGTCGGAAGCACCGGCCTCATCTTCTGGGGCACCCTCGGCCTCATCTGGCTCCTTCACACCGTAGGCGCCCTCATCTTCCACCTGCGGGGTGACCCCCGCGCTTGCCCCATCCCGGGCATCGGAGCCTAACATGGAACTCAGTCTGTCCCTACGCAACATCGCCCGCTACGTCCAAGACGTCGAAGCCAGCACCAAGCTCTACGAAGCCCTCGGCTTCAAACTCGTGCGCGAAGCCGGCGACATGAACGTCCTGCAACACGCCGACGGCATGCAACTCGTCCTGCACCGCTGGGACGAACGCCCCACCACCATGCTCGACACGGCAATCGGATTCACCCTCGCCGGCGACGCCGAGGAAGCCAAGGCCTACCTCGAAAAGGCTGGCTGGAAGCTCCTGCGCGAACCCCACAGCAGCGACGTGGGCTACTTCATCATCTACGGCGACCTGGATGGCAACCCAATCAACCTCGTCGGCAAGCCGCTCGGTCAGGCCCCGCCGCCCGGCACGGTCAAGCTCGTCTACAAGGACGGCCAGGCCATCGCCGAATACTAGCTCAAGTGAATCCAAGCCGCCTCGGAGGGCACCGCGCCTTCCGCGTGCGCGCTGTTGACGAACACCATGTGGTGCCCGGGCGGACTCACGTCGCCATCCGGCGGCGCCGTCACGGTCACGGTCGTGCCTTCCACGGACACCACTTCGAGCCACGTGGCGCGCTGACCGGAATCATAGGCGTGCGTCGTCGCGCCGGGATGCATCAGCATCACGGAATCGATGGCGCCCGGACTTCGCACTTCTAGCGTGAAGGTCTCGCCGTAGCGGACCGCTTCCGGGGCCGCGTCAATCACGGGGCGCGCCCCACGAAATAGGTACCCGGGCTCGTAGATTTCCAAGCGCGTCTCGACGGGCTGCGGATTCACGGTGGCCCGCACGGTTTCACTGGGATTGGGAAGTGGTACGTGGCCGCCCGCCAACACGCGGCCGTCTGGGAGCAGCACTGCCGAGGAATGGTACATGCGGGGCACATCCATGGCGGCCGCCGTGCGCCAGGTCTGGGTCTCCGGGTCAAAAATCTCGGTTTCCATGACCGGGATGTTCTGCTGGCCGTGCACGATGACGTTGTCGTAGAGGCCGCCGCCGATGGTCAGCACGTCCCCGTCTGGCAGCAGCACGCTTTGGTGGTTCCAGCGGGCAAATGCCATGTCGGGCCCACGCGCCGTGACGGGCGCCGCACCACCGACGTCAATGATCTCGGTCAGAGGCGTCGCAAGGAGGCCTTGTTGCAACGTGCCGCCGGTGCTGAGCACTTGCGTGCGGTAGTCATTGGCCGGGTGCGCCGGCAGGAGAATGCTGCTGGCATAATCGCGCGCACCGAAGCTGCTCAGTCCATGCGTATGCCACGTGCCATCGTGGGTGTCGTAACTCTGCATGAACGACCATTGCGCCTGCTCCGGATGCTCCCCGAATGGGCCCCAAAGGGTCGCCGCCGTGGAGTAGAATGCCTCACCCTTCATGGGGCCACCGGGCACCACGTGGAGGCGCGGATAGAGGGGCAGCAACTGGTCATTCGTGCCGGACATGATGTCCCAGCGGTCGGCCTCGATGTCGTACGATTCCCAGTTGGGCCAGTGGTCGTTGGGATTGCTCAGCGTCTCAATGCCGCTGGCGGCGACCGGCGTGCCATCGGGCAAGGTCAACAGGCTGGGGTACCAGCGGCCCAGAACCATGTCCGCCACCGGCGTCCACGTGTCCGTCGCGGGGTCGAAGATGCGTGCATCCAAGGTCCCGTCGAGGGGCCATTGATCGATTTCGGTGATGTTGTGGAACTCACTGCCGCCTGCCGCCAAGACGCGGCCGTCGGCGAGAATCGTGGCCCCCGAGCAGAACAAGTCGCCCGATCCGCCCAGGGCGTTTTCCGGCGTCGTGATGTGGAATCCCGTCGGCGTCAATTCGAGGATGCGAGATTCTCCGGCAAATGGCGCATCCGTGAAGAAGACTTGATCCGCCTCGCTGCCCGTGTTCTCTGCTTCCACGCCGGACCAATACAAGATGCGGCCGTCGTGCAGCAAAATCATGTTCACGGCGGGCACCTCGCCTTCAAACGGCGTGCCCCACACGCCGGTTTGGCTGAACGTCGCATGGGCGCGTCCTGGATCCAATGGTTCGGCATCCTCGCCATTCGCGGTTCCAGGGTCGCTCAAGCAGCCAGCCAACGGCATGAGCAACAAGACCATCCAACGCATGCCCCGCGACAGAGGAGGCCAAGGAGAAAGCTTGTGGCAAGGTCCATGTCGCCGACTGACCATGGCTCGGCGTGCGCGGCGCCCTCTTGGTCATCGCCCTCGTGGCAACCGCTGCCGTCGTGGACGCCACTTTTGCCTCCGCCGTCGGCTTCAGCGGACGCCACGCCGATTGCACCGTTTGCCATATGCCTGCGCCGCAAGCCGCCACGGCGCACCTGGATGCCCCCGCAGCCTGGAGGCCCGGCGAAACCTACGACATCCAAGCCAGCGTGTCCGGCGGGCCGCAACCGCTGCTCCCCTTTCGACCGCAGGGCGGATTCGAGCTCGAAGCCGACGTCGGGCAATTCCTCATCGCGCCCGAAGACGCCGAGCTGTTTCGCACGCCGCGCGACCAAGTCATCACCTACGAACCCGCCGGGACGGCCATGCGCAGCTGGAGCTTCCAATGGCAGGCGCCGCCGGTCTGGCAAGAGCCGTTGCCCGTCACATTTTGGCTGGCCGCCATGGCGGCAAACGGCGACCACGATGCCCAACTCAACCGCAGCGACGGTGGCGAACGAGGCGACGCCGTGGACACCCTCTCGGTCACCATTCCCGCCGATCCAGAGGCGGTCGCCGCGTGGCGCGCCCTGCCCTTGGAGCCGCCCCGAATCCAACAACGCACCGCAACGGAAACCGGATGGCGCCTCGAAGGAGAACATGGCGACGAAAATGCCACCCACCTCGTCGTGACCCGAGGCGACACGCAGCGGCGCATCCCGACGGAAGCCAACTGGGTCATCGACGTCGAGGGCAACCTGGACATCGTGCTCCATGCCGAAGGCGCCGGCCGCCGATCGCCGGATGTCGACTTGGATCAAGATGTCCAAGCGTCCGCGCCTCTTGCTGGGCCGGCCGCGGTTTTGGTGCTCGCGGCGGCTGCACGAAGGTTCAAGTAATCCGTCAACTGGGCGGAGCCTGCGCAGGAAGCCCGTGGCTGTTCTGAGTCGCCCAAGAGGCGTGCTCGGTATACCCTGCGCCACAGTTGTGCCACGCCGAGACAGCTTGCTGTTTCCGCGTTGGTGACAACCCCAAGGAGCATTCCATGGCCACCTACAAGATCGTCATCAACGACAACGACGGCAAGTCCTACAACTTCGAAGTCACCGGTCACCACGCCGACAACATCACCGGCAAGAAGATCGGCGACGTCATCGACGGCATCAACTGCAACCTGCCCGGCTACAAGCTCGCCATCACCGGCGGTACCGACAAGTCTGGCTTCCCCATGCGCCGTGACTTCGACGGTGGCGAACGCCGCCGCCTCATGCTGACCGAGGGCACCGGCTTCCACCCCGTCAACGCCCCCGGCAAGCGCTTCCGCAAGAGCATCCGCGGCAACACCGTGACCCAGGACATCGTCCAGGTTAACATGAAGGTCAGCAAGGCCGGCAGCAAGCCGGTCGCTGACCACTTCGGCGCCCTGGCCGAGCAGGACTAAGCTTCTGCGACTTCCTTTCCCCCTCCTCCCTGCTCTTGAATCTGCGGCGTTGGCCGCCCCACCCTTTTAACAGAGGGCCGCCTCCGAGGCGACGTGACCCAGACGACCGTCCAGAAGGCCGAGACCGAGCAGCCCGAAGTCAACATCGGGCTCATCGGGCATGTGGACCACGGCAAGACCACGTTGACGCGTGCGCTTTCCGGTAAGTGGACCGACGAGCACTCGGAGGAACTCAAGCGTGGCATCAGCATCAAGCTGGGCTACGCGGACACGACGTTCTACAAGGGCGCCGGCAAGGACGGAGAAACGGTCTACACGACGAAGACGGACGATGAGCGCCTGGCCGGAGAACCGGAACTGCTGCGCCGCGTGTCCTTCGTGGATGCTCCTGGTCACGAGACGCTGATGGCCACGATGCTCTCCGGCGCCGCCCTCATGGATGGTGCCCTGCTGATGGTCGCGGCCAACGAAAAGTGCCCGCAACCGCAGACTCGTGAGCACCTCATGGCCTTGGACACCTTGGGTGCCAAGAACATCGTCATCGTCCAGAACAAGATTGACTTGGTCAGTACTGAGCGCGCCATCGAGAACTTCGAGGAAATCAAGGCCTTCGTCAAGGGCACTGTCGCTGAAGATGCGCCGATCATTCCGATTTCGGCACACCACGACGTGAACCTCGGTGCGCTCATTCAGGCCATCGAAGAGGTCATCCCGAGCCGCCCCCACGACCCCAGTGCCGATCCGCACATGCTCGTGGCGCGCAGCTTCGACATCAACAAGCCCGGCCTCGGACCCAAGAAGATCCGCGGCGGCGTCATTGGTGGGAGCCTGAGCCAAGGCACCCTCAAGGTTGGCGACGAAATCGAAATCGCGCCCGGCGTCAAGATTGAGAAGGACGGCAAGACGAAGTACGTCCCCGTGACGACCAAGATCAACGCCCTGTTCTGCGGTCAACTCAGCCTCCAAGAAGCCGGTCCCGGCGGCCTCATCGCCATCGGCACCGACCTCGACCCGAGCGTCACCAAGGCCGACAACCTCGTCGGTCGCGTCATCGGGCACCCTGGCAAGATTCCGGAAGTCCTGGACCGCTTGACCATGAAGGTCACGCTGCTGGACCGCGTCGTGGGCGCCAGCGACGAAGCCGCCGTCGACCCGATCAAGGTCAAGGAGCCGTTGATGCTCAATGTCGGCACGGCCACCACGGTCGGCCTCGTGCTGAAATCCAGCAACGACGACATTGAGTGCGTTCTGAAGCTCCCCGTGGCCGCCATGGAAGGCAGCCGCATCGCCTTGAGCCGTCGCGTCGGTGGACGCTGGCGCCTCATCGGCTACGGCATCCTCAGCTGATGCTCGTCGTCGACACGAATGCCCTCCTGCTGCCGTTTCGCGACGGCACCGATCTGCAAGGAGAAGTAGAGCGATTACTGGGCGCCGTCACTTGGGTGGTTCCGTCCTGTGTCCTCGACGAGTTGAACGTCCTCGCCGAAGGCAACGGCAAGGATGCGCGCGCCGCCAAAATGGCCCTTCAGCTAGCCACGTCCTGGCAACACGAAGCCACGTCACTTCCTGGCGATGATGGAGTCCTCGAAGTCGCCACGCGTCTTGGCGCCGCGGTTCTCACGGATGACAAACGCCTCGTCGCTGAGGCGAAGCAGCGTGGCTTGCGCGTGCTGCGCAGCCGTGGTCATGGCTTGGCGATGGCCTAAGCCGGGTGGGGTCCGACCTTCAGGATGCGGTCGGCAGCGCCCCGGCGCACGGCAGAATCAACCAGCAGGGGCAAGACGACGATCAAAGCAAAGATGGCGACGGCGCGAAACACGTCGCCTTCGAAGCGCAGCCACAGGCCGAAGCCGAAGGCCAGCAGGATTGTCAAGATGGCCACGCGAGCTTCCGTGCGCGCGGTTTCGGTGAGAATTTCCGCGTGGACGGCCGGGTCCAGCTCCGTGTCTTCGTAGCCAAGCCATCGCGCCAGCGGGTTGCTCATGGGCGGTCGCAGGCGGCTGGTGGCAAAAAGGCCATGGCTGGCCCATGGCTCGGAGCTTTGTGGCCACCCAGGTTTGGTTCATTCGCCACGGCGAAGTGGAAGCGCCGTACGTCGGCACCTTCGTCGGAAGCACGGACGTGGGCCTGTCGCATTTGGGCCACCATCAAGCGGCGGCCATCGGCGCGTACCTCAAGGAGGCCCCCATTGAGGCGGTGATCAGCAGTCCCCGGAAGCGAGCCCGGCAGACGGCGGCGCCGCTGGCCAAGGAGCTTGGTCTCGAACTGGACATCGTGGAGGGTTTGGCGGAGATGCACTTTGGCCAATGGGAGGCCCTCGCCTGGCCGGACATCGAGGCCCGCGATCCAGAATTTGCGGCCAAGTGGCAAGCCGATCCATCCGACTTGTCCTGTCCTGGCGGCGAATCGGCCAACGGGTTTGCTGGCCGGGTCCATGACGCTTTGGGGGACGTCTTGGCGCGCTACGACGGAAAGACGATCGCCGTGTTTGCGCATGCGGGCACCAACCGCGCACTCCTGTCGGCGGCCACCGGCATGCCCTACATGGACACGTTCGCCTTCGCCCAGGATTATGGTTGCGTCAATGCCGCGGCTTGGGATGGTGACATGGCGCAAATTGCTCTGCTGAATTTGGTGCCTGGGCCCCGCAGCGAGGCCAATGGCGACGGCGGGCGAAGTGTGGAAGAGTAGCGCGCGGAACATTGCAATTCCTTCGCTGCGCTCAGGCAATCCAACGCACAACAAGGTCGCCTCCGGCAACCTCGTTGGGCGTCGCCCAAACCTCGCTTCGCTCGGTCTGAGCAACGCTTCACGACGGCACTGGCGTGCCGCCGCTACACGTTGGATTGCTTTCGCTCCGCTCAAGCAATCCAACGCAGAGAGAGGGATTTGAACCCCCGAGGACGAAGTCCACCCGTTTTCAAGACGGGCGCCGTGGGCCGAGCTTGGCTATCTCTGCAGGGGTCGGCCGACTTGGCATGCCCTCAAAGCATCATCCGTACACAACGGCGCCGCGCAGCTCCAAGACGTGCTCCGTCAGCGGCAACACCGGCTGGTATGCGTATTCCATCGTCCAGGTGCCCTCCATCGGGTCCTCGATGACGAATCGGTGCAGCGGCACGTCGAAGGCGCGGGTGTCACGGATGCGTCCCAAGGGATCACGCAACGTCACTTGCTCGTTCACCGCGCGCTCGGGACCGCTCGTGCGATACACTTGCCATTCCAACAAGGCGCCCCCCTCGGCGACGGCGGCTTCCATGACGTGGGATTGGGCCAGGGGAATCACGGGATCTTGGAGGCGAATGGTTTCGTCCAACAGCTCCGGGGCGCGAATGAACAAGGGTCCCGTCGAGCGCTCCAGAACCGTGCCGTTGGCGGCGTCGATGACAATCTGGGCCATGGTCGGGCGCTCGCCAGCCAGATAACGGTCCAGGTCCGTGTGCATCACGGTCCAGTGATTGCTTGTGGCGTTGAGCGTCTCGGGGCAATCGGAGTCGACGGAGAGCCTGGGGAAGTAGAAGTAGGTCAGTTCGCCGTCCGGGTAGGCTTCCATGTGCGCCTGCATTTGGGGATCTTCAAGTGCAATCGCCGCGGCTTGGCTGGAGGAAAGCTTCCAGTCCTGGGTGTCCGTCAGGAGCGTACACAGGATCGGGTCAGCTTCTTGGAGGCGCAGGGCAAGGGGCAGCGCGGCCTGGGCCGTGCTTGGTGTGCCTTGGTACGGACCGGTGAAGGGTGCAAGCATCGCCTTGCGGCTGCCATCTTCCAAGATCTGGGAGAACAACCCGCCGACGAGGCGTCGCTCGCCGTCGTAGGCAAAATGGGTCGTCATCCACGCGCCCAGGCGGCCGTCGCCAAAGGCGCCGTTGTCCACGTCTTGGTCGAACACTTTCGCCAGCTTCGCGCCTTGACCCCCCTGAGCCATCAAGTCCGCTTCGTAGGCTTGCCAATCCAAGTCGCCTTCGGTTCCCGTGATGCCGAGAAACAAGGCGTACTCGTAGCGGTCATCCACGGCGTCTTGGCTGATGCCATAGGCGACACGGGCCAAGCCGTCGGCGTTGTCCCCGCTGCCCATGCAACCCGCAAGGGGCACCAACAGGAGCACGAGCCAACGCATCAAACAGGAGCGGGCGCGGCGCTACATGACCGTTGTCGTCCCGTTGTCCAAGTTTAGCGGACTTCGACACCCTTCCAGAACGCCACGTAATCCTTGATGTTGGCCGCTTCCGCCTTGGGGCTTGGATAGTACCACGCGGCGTCCTTGTTCACCTTGCCATCCACGACAATGTCATGGTAGCTTGCGGTGCCCTTCCAGGAGCAAACCGTCGTGTGCTGGCTGTCCTTGAGCAGATCGGCCTTCACGCTGCTGCGCGGGAAGTAGTGGTTGCCTTCGACGACGACCGTGTTGTTGGAATCTGCGATGACTTGTCCGTTCCACGTTGCTTGGACCATAGGGTTGGATGGACGTGGTGGACTTGGAAGTTGGCCTAGGTGCAGCGGCTTTTTCTCCTGGCCCCGATGGCGCCGCGTGGCATACATCAAGGTCATCGACGAGGACGAAGCCTCCGGGCCGTTGTTCGACACGTACGATGAGCTGCAACGCACGCGCGGCCGCGTCTCGAACGTCATGCGCATCCAGAGCCTGCACCCCAAGGGCATGCGCAAGCACCTCGAACTCTACATGGAGACCATGTACAGCAAGGGTCCGCTCGGGCGTCTGGAACGCGAACTGATGGCCGTCGTGGTCAGTGTCACCAACGGCTGCGGCTACTGCACCGTCCACCACAGTGACGCCCTCAAGAAATACGCCAAGGACGATGCCTGGGTGGAATCCGTCGTCACGGACCCCGCCGGCGCCACCATGGAGCCTGCCCACCGCGCCTTGGCCGACTACGCCATTGGCTTGACGACGCAGCCCGGGACGGGTCGAAAGGACGCCGTGGAGGCCCTGCGCGGCGCCGGTTTCGATGACGAGCAAATCCTGCTGGCAACCGAGACCGTGGCGTACTTCAATTTCGTCAACCGCATGGTCCACGGGCTCGGCGTCGAATTGGAAGCCGACCCTCACCAGGACTTCCACTACTGATGCTGGTTCCCTTGGCACTTGGCTTCGGCCTGGGCTTGAGCCTCGCCGCGCCCCCGGGCCCCATGAATGCCTTGATTGCCCGCGAAGCAAGCCGTCATGGCGCCGCCGCCGGCATCCGCATGGGCATCGCCGCCCCCGTGGCAGACACCGTGTATCTCGTCGTCCTGCTGGCCGGCGCCGAATTGTTGGTGCCCTCCGGCAGCGCCCTCGAAGCCGTCGCATGGGTTGGCGCCGCCATCATTGCCAGCTTTGCCTACAGCACGTGGTTCCCGGCGCCACCAGGAGAATCGGGGCCCGTGCCGACGCGGTTTGGCGCAGCCTTCGCGGCGGCCATGACGAATCCATATCAGATCGCATGGTGGTTCACGGGCGGCTTCCTGTTTCTGCAATCCCAGGGATGGATTGGCATCATCGGCCTCATGCTCGGCATCTTTGGCTGGGTGCTCGCCTTCAGTTGGCTGATGGCCCACGGGGCCCGCCGATGGAGGTGGTTTGAACCCACGGTTCGCATCGCAAGTGCCGCCGTCCTGAGCTTGTTCACACTGGTTCTCGTCGGCATCGCGATGGGGCTCGTCACGCCGTGAAGGTGAAGTGCCCGAGCCGGCTGGATGGGCCGTGAAACGGGCATGGCAAATCGCCGGCATCGTCCTTGGAATGCTGGCGGTCCTTCTCGGGTTCATCGCGACCCAAGCGCCATGGGCAACGGCCTCCGAGAGCACGGGTGACACCGTCTACCATGCATTCAGCGTCGCCGTCGACGGCCCCGCCCAATTGACGCTCTACGTCAAATGGAGTGACCCAACCTTCGATGGCCGTGACGGCATTGACATGCTACGATTGGCCGGCCCCCTGTTCGCGTCGAGCCTGGGCTTCGCGCTGCTGTCCGTCATCGCCCTGGAGCACGCCCTCTGGTTCAAGGTCCCCGGCACGGGACTTGCGGCTGCCTTGTCCGGAGGCGCCGGCGCGCTGCTGGCGGTCGTCGGCGTCATCCTAATGTCCAACGGATTTGCGCAAACGCTTGACTGGGACATCCGCAACGGCTTCACCGAGTCCGGCACGACGCTTGATCTGGGCGGCGGGTTCGTCGTGGGCCTCCTGGCCGCCGTGTTTGCGGTGGGCGCCTGCGCCATGGCCATCGTCGCCGCCGTGGCAAAGGACGAATAACCGACCCGAAGGTCGCCGGCCGTGAGCGCAGTCGTGGCCGCCAGCGGCCTGCGAAAATCCTACGGCGACTTTGAAGCCGTGGCCGGCATCGACTTGACGATTCCCAAGGGCGTCTGCTTCGGACTCTTGGGGCCCAATGGTGCGGGCAAGACCACGACGATTCGCATGATACAATGCGTCAGTCCCCGCACGGACGGCGCGTTGGAAGTCCTTGGTCGCGACCCGGCCAACGATGCGCGCGCCATCAAGGGGC
>JBMZJT010000019.1:0-5294 GCA_049617695.1 Thermoplasmatota archaeon
TCGCCTGTTGGCCTGGGGCTACCTCGGCCCGTAGTGTCCCTCAGCCCGCCCGTCTTCTCCGCATGGATGACTCAGCATTGGATTCATTCCTCATCGGGACAGGCGGGCCACGCCGGGCTGCCATTTGGGCCTGCCGCGCCGAACGGGCTATGCACACGCCGTGACTCGGGCCCGCGTGGACCCGGCGCACGTGGCCCTGGCATTCGTTGCTCGTCGGCAGGGCACACGCTCCATGCCGCAATCTGCCTGGGCCCACGTCCTGAGTTTGGAATTGGGTTGGCTCCCGCCGGGCGACGCCAAGGCGTTCGTGGCGGCATGCGTGGATGCAGGCTTGCTCGCAGGAGAGCCTGCCACGCTCCAGGTTCCAAGCGACATCGACGTGCCCCGTGGATTTCGCCTGGATCCGGGAATCCGCCCCGAACCGGTCCAAGAGCAAGATCCATTCGTGGCATTGGTCCAAGCCGTGGCACAAGGAACGGGGGCGGACATGTCGGATGTGTTTGCGGCGGTGGCGACGACGCAAGACGAGCATGGTTTGCTCGACGCGCCGGCGGCGCTGTTGCTGTGGGCCTCGACTCGGATGGATGTCAAGCCCTTGGCAGCCAAGGCCCGACAAGGATTGGCACGATGAGGCAAGCCGCCAAGTGGACGCGCCGGACGCGGTAACATAGTGGCAGCATCCCGACGGCAGTCGCTCCGGCGAAGAGCACGAGCCCCCAAATTCCGGTCAGCGTCAAGACGAGGAGCACGAGCCCCAGAAGGGCCCCCAAGTGCAACGGACGGGCAGGGACAACTTGGACTACCTTGCGCATCAACGGCTCCATGGCGAGGGTTGCGATGGCACCGAAAACCGTGGCAGCGAGTGCAACCAACATGATGGCATGAAGGCCACCCGGAATCGGCCCGTCCCACGAGGCGATTGGCAAGGCGGGACGTATGGCATCGGCCAGGCCACTTCGGGTGCTGCCGACGATCCATAGCATGGCCAACGCGAAGCCATGGTGGGCCGTATTCACGCTGCTCAACGTGGCCAGGACTTTGCGTGGGTCATCCAGCCGACTTCCAGCCATCGCCGTGGCAACGGCCGCCGTGAGTCCTGGCAGGACGGAGGTCATGGCAGCCACCGTGACCCCGGCCATGACTTGGCGACCATGGCGACCCCCGCCGCCGGCACGCTGCGGCGGGACGCCGTGGCCCGTCGCGACCCAGAGCGTGGGCGCTGCAAAGAGGCCAGTCAAGAGTGGCAAGAGCGGCGATGCGGGCACGTGCCATGGATTGGAGGTCGGCCAATCTCGGGCAAGCCACCCGAGGGCGCCCGCTAGGAGCATGATGACGGGCACGGCCGGTCGCGGCTCTTGCCACAGGAGCAAGGCAAGGACGCCTGCCAAGATCCAGGGCGTGGCGGCGGTCAGCAAATCGCCGCCATGCAGAGGCGCCGCCAGCAACCACTTGACGGGCAAGAGTGCGAGCACGACGGCCACCATTGCCCAGGTGCTTGCGGCGACACTGATGCGAATGGCGAGCGGACCTCGCCCATCGGCAACCAGTTGATGGGCCGGCAGGCTCGCGATGGCCGTGTCTTCTCCAGGCAACCCGAGGTAGGCGGCAGGCAGGATGCTGACGATGGTGTGCACGGTGCCCACGGCGACGAGCGCCAACGCCACGTCCATGTCGAGAGGTACGGTCGCAAGGGCGATGGCAGCCAAGGTGTTCACATGCAATCCCGGCACGAGCCCCGTCAGGACGCCGATGGCGATCCCTATGGCGATCCATTCCATGGGCTGATGCTCCGGGTTTGCAAGGCATAGCAGGAGCACGTGGCATCATACGTGATGGCGCCTGCTGCGACCACCTTGCCCGCCATCGTGGCTTCACCTTGCAACGTCATGCATCGGTTCGCATCGCAAAGGGCGTCGTCCCGCAATTCGCCGACGAGGCGAAGATCCTGGTCAAGCCATTGGGTTGGCTTTGCCGCGACGAGGCCAATTGGGATGGTTTTGCCTTGATGCTCGCCCAGGGTCCAATGATTGACGAACAAGATGAGCTCGCCTTCGATGCGTCGCAATGGCCCTTCCGCTTGAATCCAGGAGCCGGCAGCCGGGACCTCCTCGGGAAGCCGCATGTCGATGGCGAATCCATTGAACGCGAGGCGCGCCCGACCCCCTTCATGCCACGCTTGCGATGACGTGACGACGCCCTGCATGTGGACGCTGCGTCCCTCATGTTGGGCGGCATGTTCGGGGTGAATGTCGGGCGGCTTGGGCGCAATGGCCCACAGGCCGGCTACGAGCAGGAGGGCAGCGACCAAGCTGGCATGCACAGGATGGCAAGGTTCGGAGTGTTCTGTATGCCGTGGTACAGGCCTTGGCCTAGAGGCCGCTGAGGATCGAGGGCAGGGTTTCGTGAAGATCCGTGGCGCTCATGCCGGGGCCCCGAACGGCGGCCGCGACCTCTCCAGCGCGACCAACCAGATAGGCCGCAGCGCAGGCAGCGTCAAATCGGTCTGCACCACGAGTCAGCAAGGCAGCGACGACCCCGGCCAAGACGTCGCCCGTGCCGCCTTTTGTCATGGCGGGGTGGCCGCGCTTGCACCGGCGCGTCGTGGTTCCATCTGATACGATGTCCGTGGGGCCTTTGGCCAGGATCACGAGACCGTGTTGTTTGGCCAGGGCTGTCACGCGGGCTTCGCTTGGTTCATGGCCCGCGAGTCGTTTGAATTCCGCCGCGTGGGGCGTCAGCACCATGCGGTGACCGAACGTCGCCAGCGTCGCTTTGTCGAGCGCCCGCAAGCCGTCTGCATCCACGACGACGGGCACCTCCGTCGCGGCCAGGACTTTCTTGACGACGGCGAGCGATTCTGGATGGGCTCCCATGCCAGGCCCGATGACAATGGCGTCCGCCTGCGGCAACGCGAGAGGCCAAGTCAAACGTCCTGTGCCTGCGGACCTGACGAGAAGGTCCGGACCCCAGTGGCGCATTGCCGTCGCCGTCGGTTCAGGTGCCACTGCGTACACCAAATCCGCCCCGGCTCGCACAGCACCCATCCCCGCGTAATGCGGCGCGCCATCGAAGGGACCGCCACCGATGACCAAGACCCGCCCATGGTCTCCCTTGTGCCCAGCTGGCCGCTGCTTGACGAATCCTGCATCCAGATCGCCGATGCCAATGTCTGCGGCCTCGGGCGGGATGCCGATGTCAACGACCTGAATCTCGCCGCTGCGACCCTCCATGCCTTCCTTGGCGGCATGGAACGTCACCGTCACGTCCGGCTGCGCCTGCAGGCGGCTGCCGAGGCCCGTCGGCACATCGCACGCGATTTTGTGGCCCGGGTGCTTGTTGAACCAACGCACCGCTTGATCGATGGGCTTGCGCAGCGCGCCATGCAAACCTGAACCAAGCATGCAATCCACCACGACGTCGGCCGTTTTCCAGCGGCGCCGATCAGGACCCCATTCGTGAACGTGTTCCTCAGGCAGCAAATCCAGATAGCGCCTGGCCGGGCCTTGGATATCGTCTCGATCCAAGAGCAACACGACGTCTGTTTCCACGCCCCAGCGCAGCAGCAATCCGGCCGCTGAAAAACCGTCGCCGCCGTTGTTGCCCTTGCCGCACAGCAACACCACCGAATCCCCGCGAGCCCGCGCCGCCTCGGCCAACGCCTTGCCCGCATGGGCCATGAGCGTGGGGATGCTGGTGCCCGCCTCGACTGCATTCAAATCGAGGCGGCGAAACTCCTTCATCGGCAGCGCCACGCTGGGGGAGACGCGGAAACGCCCATAAGAAGAACCGGCGTCGGCAGCGCCATGATCCCCGGCATGGGCGGCGACCCCCGACAGATGAAGATGATGATGCGCAAGCTCGGCATCAACGTCGACGAAGTCCCGGGCGTGCAGGAAATCATTGTCAAGACCGCCGACAAGGACTACGTCTTCACGGAAGCCCAAGTCACCATTATGAAGGCCCAAGGCACCGAGACCTGGCAGATCAGTGGCACCCCCACGATTCAGGAACACGAAGTGCGCCTCCTGGTGAGCGCCGAAGACGTCGCCATGGTCGCCGAGCAAACCGGCAAGAGCGAAGACGAAGCCCGCGCAGCGCTGGAAGCGGCCAACGGGGATCTGGCTGAGGCCATCGTCGCCCTCAGCTGATGGGCCTCGCCTGGCATCTGCGCCGACTCACATCCCTCGCATCCTTCATCGGACGCGGCCGCTACTGTGCTTGCTGCACGCACACATCCCGGCGCTTCCTACCCGGCGGCCGCACCCTCATCCGGGACGCGAGCCGTTGCGGTTGGTGCGGATCGCTGGAGCGCCACCGCGGCGCCGCGATGATGTACCCGGAGTTGGGCTTCCAAGGCGCCGACGTGCTCCACATGGCCCCAGAAGGCCCACTCACGAAGGTGATTCAACGATTGGGGCCCAATTCCTATCGAACGGGCGATTTGGAGCCCGGCCGCGCCGATGACGTCGCCGATTTGACCGACCTGCCGTACGCAGACCAATCCTTCGACCGCATCGTCTGCAACCACGTCCTGGAACACATTCCGGACGACGCAGCCGCCCTCGCCGAGATGCGCCGCGTCCTGCGCCCCGGCGGCATGGCCGTCTTGATGTTCCCGGTCAGCACGGAAGCCACTACCGACGAGGACCCCGCCGTGACGGACCCCGAGACACGGCTTGCGCGTTGGGGCCATCCACATCATGTCCGTCGCTACGGCCAAGATGTCGTGAAGCGCCTGGGCCGATTCTTCGATGTGCAAGTGCGCGACCCCCACCGCGAGCTGGACGCCACGTATCACGGCCTGCGGACCCGTGACGACCTGTACCTTTGCCGCGTGCCCACGTGACCGGAAAACTGCTCTTTGCCTACAAGCCCCCGGCAGCGCATCCGATTGTCTATGCGGGCCTGTTGGTCTTCGCCTTCGTCTGGATGACCGGCAGCATCGAAGCAGCACTGAGCGGGGCACCCAACACCATCTACCTCGTCTACGGACTGCCCTGGCTGGTGACCCTGTGGTACTACCTGGCCATGCTTCCAAGCGAGACCAAAATCTACGAGGACGGCATCGCCCCAAGCCGACCGCTGCTGTTGCGATGGCGACGTCCGTTCGTGCGCTGGGACGACTTGGCAGCGGTCTATCCAAGCTACTACGACGTCACGGGCGCCTTCGTCAGCCCATTTGCCAGCAGCGACGGCAAGGTCACGCAGATGGGACTGGCCCTGGAATCGCCCAATGGCCGCATTGAAACCGTGCAATTCACGCCGAGTCGATTCCAGATGTGGCAACCGGAATC
>JBMZJT010000019.1:5304-8924 GCA_049617695.1 Thermoplasmatota archaeon
TACGATGGCAAGCCCCTCGTGCCGTCCGCGGAATCCTTCACCAAGGACGAAGCCCAGGCCTTGCTCGACGAAGCCCACGCGCCCTTCCTGCCGTTCTTCGCCATCGTGCTGCTATTCGCCTCGGCCGCCCCCGTCATTTGGATCTTGACGCGCCTCGGATTGCCCGTCGGCATCTCCTTGGCACTGAGCCTCCTCGCTCCGGCGTGGGTGAGCCTCACCAGCTTCCGCAAATCGGTGGCACGCAACGCCATCCTGAACCGCCTCAGCAAGGCCGCCGCCTTCAAGCGGCAGGGGGCCGCATGAGGGGCAGGCCGGCCCGTGGCCGGACCGGCTGCATTGCGGTGCTCCGAGGGAGTGCCGCATGAGCAAAGCCCACTTCGTCCACTGGCGCTACATTGCCGTCAAAATGGATGGCCCGAAGCTCAGCCGGCGGGAGCTGAACAAAGCCGTCATGGCACTGGGGCGCAAACGGGGCCTCCCCGAAGGCCGCTGGCCGAGTCTCACGCGCTACGAATACCCGCACGCCATCATCCGCGTCCAACACATGGATGCCTGGGCGTGCCGCCAATGGCTCGCTGCCGGCCTCGCCGTCAAGGATGGCGCGACGCCGGCAACCTTGGCATTGGAGACCTTGTCCAGCAGCGGGACCATCAAGACACTCACTGAGCGCCTGGGCATTCTGCTCAAGCGATGAACCCACAAGCCCCTTCAAGCCCCGGCCGACTCGACCGTTGATGCGGTTTGTGCTCCTTGCGGTCTTGGGCTTCGCCCTGGTCGCGACGGGCATCTTTCTTCCCTGGGGCGACAAGGAAGTCACCCGCGGGGAATGCCAGCAAATTGAGAGCGACGGCGACGTCGCCTTTGCCTGCAACATGAGCCAGGTGCAGGCCCGGTACTGGAGCGATCACCTGCGCGCAGACCTGCTCTTTTGGCAGACCGTGGATGGCGAACTGGCCAGCCCCGTCAGCGGATTGCGTGAGACCCATGACTATGCCATGAGTGGCCATGAACTCGAAGGCAATGCAGGCCTCTTCTGGGGCCGACCTTTGCTTTGGTTCTCCATGGGCCTCGCGGCGACCGGTGTCTTGATGCTGGGCGCCACACGCAACCGCATGGATGGTGCTCGCTGGGGCGCCGTTGCCCTCTGGGTGGGCGCGGGCGGCATGTTGGCCCTGGGCGCCATCTTCAGCATCGGTGGCATGATTGTCCACAGCGGCACCTGGGCCGGCAGCACTGTGAGTCGCCTGCAACCCGCCAGCGGCTCCATCCTCGTCACCCTGGGCGCCTTCGCGGGCACGTTCGGCATCGTGCGATCCGGGCGCGGTCACATCCAGCAATTGCGTGGCATCCACGGAAGCCCCCTCGCACCGGTCCTGGAATTGGAAGCCCCCGAGCCGCCCACCCGCGAACAAGTCCGCAAGGCGCGGCCCAAACTGGTCTGGACACGCGACATCCTCATCGGCCTCGTCGCAGCCGGCCTCATCGGCGGCGCCGCAGCCGCGCCGCTGGCTCACAAGGACATGACCTTCTACGACTGCCGCCCCGACGGGGACGGCTGGGATTGTGTCCGCTATGACACAGAGGCGACGTACATCACGTACGGCGTGCATTTCCGGGGCCTCAACGGCACGACCCATCCAGGCTACGATGACCGAACACGCAACTTCGACGGACCCCTGAGCAGTGGAACCTTCACGGATGTTCATCCAGGCCACGGCGCCTTGGGCTGGGCCTATCCACTGTGGCTCGCGACGGCGGGCGTGACCGGCATCGGGGGCCTGATGCAGCCCTGGCGCAGTCGATGGCGCTCCGTCCGCGCGGTGAACATCGGCCTGCTCGTGGTCGTCGTTTTGATGCTGGCAACGGCAGCGGGCTTCCTCTACTATCAAAGCATCAACTGGCCCGGACAACCTGCTGGCCGCCTGCGCCCCGCGTGGGGCCTGTGGATTGTTCTGACGGGCATTGCCCTGCTCGGCGTGCTGGTCAAACGCAGCCGTCCGGTTGCCAAGAAAGTGGTTGCCGAGAAACGGGCCAAGGAACACTCCGACCCCAGTCCTTAAACCCGCGACGCCAGCGTGAAGGCCATGCGTGCATGGTGGGCACTTCTGCTCCTGGTGCCAATGGCGGCAGGACAAGGTCATGAGCACGGCGCCGGCAGCGGCTACGTGATTGCCAGCGACTTGGGCCCCGACGGCTTTGCCTACGTGGGCAGCCCCGCGCACTTCGAACTCATCGCGTTGGGCGACGACCACATCCCCGACTTCCACGTGGACCTTCCAGTGCGCGTCACCCTCGATGGCCAGTTGCTCTACGAGACCACCCCGACGAGTGGCCACGACTACGACGGCGTGCACGGCTTCGACGTGGTCTTTCCCCGCCCTGGCACGTGGAAAGTCTCCATTCTGAGCGATGGCGAGCCCGTCGCGTCTCGAACTGGGCAAGCCGTGGCCGTGACTCCGGATGGCTCGGCCGGCAGCACCACCGTTCGCGGCCCCGTCATTGGCGTCGACGGCTTCGAATTCGAAATCGACACGGACACCGGCCCCGGGCGCGCCAACCACACCGACCTGCTGCTGGAAGTGTTCCAAGACAACCGCGCGGTCTTCCGCACGCACTTGCACATCCACGACGAGCCGGCGACCTTCACGTACCGTCATGATCTTGGATCGCCAGCCACGGCCCAGGTGACCCGCTACACGGCATTCCCGCAACCGGGCGTGGCCCCACTCCCGGTCACCTCCACCGCATTGCCCATCCCGACGCATCTGCCCTTGCCGCTGCCCGCCGTGCCAAGCCCGGAACTGCCGGCCGCCAAGAACGCCGTCGTCACCACCAGCGGCACCTACGACCTGGTTGGGACCTTCGACCCCTACACGCAAGTGGGCCCCGACACCCTTCAGCACCTCAACGTCCTTGTCCTCGACCCGGAAACCGGCGAGCCCATCCAACACGTCGATTTCGAGGCCGCACTGACAGGACCGCCGGGCCTCATCTTCCAAAGCAGTTCGCTGCACGAATACGACGGCATCTACACGCTGGAGACCCGGCAGCGCGTGCCCGGCCAGTATCACTTAGACGTGACGGCCAAGCGTGGCGACTGGAGTGACGACATCCGCCTCACCTACTACGTGCTGCCCCCCGTGATGGCGACCCTCGCCGGCCCCCAGACTGTGGCGTTGAGCCAGGACACCTTCACGACGGGTCAAGCCACGCCGTTCTCGTGGAACATCGCGGACCTCGCCGGCCGACCGTTTGCCCACGGCGAACTGGACCTACGCATCGTCAAACCCGGCGACCCCGACCGACTGATCTCACCGCAGGTCTACATCCGGGACAAGATCCACACCCACGCCGACGGCACGTTCGAGATCACCTACGCATTCCCGGAACCCGGCAGTTGGCCGCTGCTCACCGACCCATTCCCATTGGACCCACACCCGGTCGGACCGTTCACATACAACACGATCCAATCAGCCGCCGGGTACGTGGCCACAGTCACCGGCGAGGCCCCGACCGGCACCCCCATCGAAACGAACGATCCGACCACGCCAGGCAACGACGCCCCAATGCCCGTTGCTCTCCTGTTGACCGGCCTCGCCGTGGCCATCCGCGCCCGCCAA
>JBMZJT010000019.1:8938-31425 GCA_049617695.1 Thermoplasmatota archaeon
TTGATATAGGGGCGCCATGTCGGCCGCCTTGGTGGCCGCTCCGAAGGGAGGCGGGCTGTCAAGGAAATATGATCGCCGGCTTTGAGCTGGCGAGATGGAGACACCACCATGGCAATGTTTGTCCGATTCGAGACCCCCAAGGAACTGAGCGGCGTGACCTACGAGGCCGTCGAAAAGGCCCGCACCACCGGCAAGGTGGCCAAGGGCGCCAATGAAGTGACCAAGCAAGTCGAGCGCGGCACCGCCAAGCTCGTCGTGATGGCCGAAGACGTCAGCCCGGAAGAAATCCTGGCCCACGTCCCCCTGCTCTGCGAAGAGAAGGGCATCGCTTTCGCCTACGTGCCCAGCAAGGCCGAACTCGGCGCTGCTGCTGGCCTGCCCGTCGGCACCGCCGCCGTCGCTGTCCTGGACGCCGGCACCGGCGCTGAGACCGTCGAAGACGTGGCCAGCAAGGTCGCTGCCCTCAAGGCCTGAGGTCTTTCATGGCTGAAGATGAAATGACCACCGAATTCGACGCCTTCCCCAGTGAAGTCGTTGAAGTCATGGGCCGCGGCGGCATGACCGGTGAAGTGAACATGGTCAAGGTCCGCGTCATGGCGGGCCGCGACAATGGTCGCATCATCGCCCGCAACGTGATGGGCCCGGTCCAGGTTGGCGACATCCTGATGCTGCGCGAGACCGAGCGCGAAGCCAAGAAGATGGGAGGCCGCCGCTAATGGAGCGCGTCTGCAGCTTCTCCGGCGAACCCATCGAGCCCGGCACCGGCATCATGTACGTCAAGAAGAACGGCGAAGTGTACCACTACATTTCCCGCAAGTGCCTGCGCGAACACCAGGGCCTGAAGCGTGTCAACCGCTACGTCCCCTGGACTCAGGCTGCTCGTGCCATCAAGGCAGACAAGCAGTCCTAGACTGCCTGCGACGTTCCTTTTCCCTTCCTTCTTCCTTTGTTTCAGCGGTTCCCCCGAGGGCCGCTTCGCGAGACCCCCTTCATTGCATCTTGATAGATGGGTAACGCTGGCCTGCCCTTTAGGAAGTCAGCCTTCTGGCACCTTCATGCGATTCCTCGCTCTTGCCACTGTTTTGCTTCTTGCGTTCGCCATCCCCACGGACGCCGCATCCACCGAATCCGCTGACGCCGAGATCTGCAAAGACACGCAGCGCAAAGTCGTCCAGGGCGTCATTGTCTCCACGGACCGCGACTGCGATGTCCAAGCGGACGTCCGCATCCAGGAATGTGTCTGGGGCGGCTACTGGGACACCACCCAAGCCGGGCCCTTGACCCTGCGCGTCTACAAGTGCAGTCCGCCCCACGCCGCCGCAGCCACCCAAGGCCCATGCGGCTCCCAGAAGGACGTCGGCATCGGAACCCTGTACCTCAGCGACAACTGCTACGTCCAACTCGACATCAAGTTCTACGACTGCATCTGGGGCGGCCACTGGGATGAATACGGCAACAAATTCGCCAAGGTCCGCGTCTACTCATGCGACCCCTACCCGCCGACCGCCACGAGCATGGATGCCCGCCCGTGCCCGGCATACAGCGGCAGCAGCTGGGCGGTCAGCTTCGAAACCCGCAGCGACTGCACCGGCTGGGTGTTCGTCGGCGACAGTTCCCGCCTCTGCCCCGCCCTCGGCATGCGCCCCGCCGGCAGCACCGTCCAATCCGTGGGCCCCGTGACAGTCGGCGCCATGAACTGCGCGCCGTACTAGGCCCGCACCGTTTCCTTTTCCACTCTCCCCTTGCATCCCCACCCATGGTCAAGACCGAATCCGCCATGGTTCCGCTCGGCGCCCCAGCACCCGATTTCATGCTCCCCGCAACCGACGGCACCCAGGTGTCGCGCAGCGACTTCCAAGGCAAACCGCTGCTGGTGGTATTCATGTGCAATCATTGCCCCTTCGTGATCCACATTGCCGATGTCCTGGCCAAGCGCGTCGCCCAATGGCAGGGCCAAGGCATCGCCGTGGTGGGCATCAACAGCAACGACGTGGCCAATTACCCCGACGACTCGCCCGAGAAGATGGTCGAGGAAGTGGCAAATCGCGGCTACACGTTCCCGTACCTCTTCGACGAGAGCCAGGACGTGGCGCGTGCCTACGACGCTCGGTGCACGCCGGACTTCTTTCTGTACGACGCCGAACATCGCCTCGCCTATCGAGGCCAATTCGATGCCAGCCGCCCCAGCCTGGACACGCCGGTGACCGGCGACGATCTGGACGCGGCCGTGCAAGCCGTGCTACGGGGCGAGGTGCCTGAGGTTCAGGCGCCAAGCCTTGGCTGCAACATCAAGTGGAAGGGCTAAGCACCCATCCCGCGCTGGGCCCCTGCATGGCCTTGCGCTTCCTGGAAGTCCGCCTGCCACGCACCGTGCGCGACGAAGCCGCAGGGCTGGCCGATGCCTACCCCGTCATCGACCGTTGGTGCGTGCCATCCGGCGACGACGACCTCCATGAATTTCTCCTGGAATCCCAGGAAGTCGAACCCCTCGTGGATGCCCTGCGATCCCGCTTCGGCGACGACCGGCGCATCATCGTCATGCCCGTCGAAGCCACCCTTCCGCGCCTGCCCGAGCCGGAAACCCCAGACCTCATCGAACCGGCGGAGGAAGCCAAGGTCGCCAAGCCTGCCCGAGGACGGGTCAGCCGCGAAGAGCTGTACGAAGACCTGAACGACGGCATCGCCCTGACGCCGACGTTTCTCATGTTCGCCGGCCTCTCTGCCGTCGTCGCCACGATGGGGCTCCTGCGCGACGATCAAGTGGCCATCATTGGCGCCATGGTCATCGCACCCCTCCTAGGCCCCAACATGGCCATCGCACTCGGCACCACATTGGCGGATTTCCAACTCCTGCGCGCCAGCCTGAAAAGTGGCGCCGCCGGCATTGGTCTGAGCTTCCTCGTTGCCTTCGCAATCGGCTGGTTCATGCCCCTACCCGATCCGTTGCCTGACGAGATTGTGGCACGCATCGGGCCTGATCTTGGCCACCTCGCCCTTGCCATGGCATCTGGGGTCGCCGGCGGCTTGGCGTTCACCACCGGCGCACCTGCCAGCCTCATTGGCGTGATGGTGGCCGTCGCATTGCTGCCTCCCCTGGCAACGGGCGCCATTCTGCTGGCTGCGGGCAGGCCCCAGGATTCCATCGGAGCCTTCTTGCTGCTTGGCACCAACCTCGTCGCCGTGAACCTGGCCGGCATCGCCACGTTCCTCGCGCAAGGCATTCGGCCCCTCTGGCGAAGCGAGCAAGATGCGGCGCGGCGCGCGGCACGCAATGCCCTCCTGTTGTGGGGCCTGCTCTTGATCGCCTTTGGTTACGCGCTCACCCAGATTGAGAGGCCGTTCTGATGCAAGGCGCCAAGCGATTCAACCCGAGTCAATGGCTGCGCAATCCGTCACCCCGGACGTTTCGCCGCCTCATGCGGTTCTTCCCGCCGATTCGCAACACCGGCGTAAAGGTCGATGCCATCAGTGACGATTGGAGGACGTGGGACCTGCGCTTGCCCATGGGTTTGCGGACGCGCAACTACGTCGGGACCCATTTTGGCGGCACCTTGTACTCAGCAGCGGACCCGCATTTCATGCTGGCATGGCTGCACATCCTGCCCGATCACATCGTCTGGGACAAGGCGGCATCCATCCGGTTTCGCAAGCCCGGCCAAGGGACGCTTCGTGCCTCGTTCACGATTCCAGAAGAGGATGTCGAGCAAGTCCGCGCGGCCTGCGCCGCGGCACCTGACGGCAAGCACGACCGCACGTACACCCTCGAATGGCGCGACGCCTCCGGCGACGTTGTGGCGACCATCGAGAAACTGATCCACTTCCGGAGGAAAGATGCTGGGTGACACCCAGGAACGCGTCGTCGAGGGCGCGTTTGAAGAGGTGCAAGCCCACGTTGCCAACCGCGCGCAGGCTTTCGCCTCCAAGCTGTTGTTCTCCGAATACGTCGACACGACGGAGGGCCCCTACGCCGTCTTGGCAGGCGTATCGCAACCCATCAAGGGCAGCGGCTTGCTTCCCGTCTTGATGCAAGGCGCCCGCCATGCCATGTTCCTCATTCGCATCCGCCAAACCCCGGACGGCATCTCGGTCGTCGCAACCGTCGGCGGCGGCGAGACCCTGACGGGCTTTGACTTCGGCCGCAACAAGAACCTCGTCGATTACTTGCTCGACGGCGTCGAATCGTCTGGCTTGCCCCGGCGCGAACGGGCATAAATGAACGCCCCTGCGGCGCCGCCCAGGAGATTGTAGTACAGATCCAGCAGCGTGTTCGTGTAGAACCCCTGGTCAATCGTCGCAAAGAACACGAACTGGGCAAACTCGTACAACTCCACCAACGCACCGACCGTCACCGCGACGCAGGTCGCCATCAGGGGCAGCAAGAAGGCAGGCCCCGTGATGTGGCGGGCCAGCACGGCGACCGCGGCGACGCCGACCGCCCAGCAGCCCAAGAAGTGCACCACGTTGTCCCACCAAGGAAACGCATAGTACAAGCCGTTCTCCGTGCCGCCGGCAAATTGGTGCAGGCCCGCCATGGAGCCACCGATGTAGTGCAACGCAGCGGCGATGCCGACCATCCACACGGCGCCAGGCGGGACGTGGATTCGATTGGCCCGAAGAAGTCCTAAGACGATCAGAAAACCCGTGGTTCCAAACAGGGTGTAGCCAAGCCAGAGGCGATTCCCCGTGGCCAGATTCAATGCCAAGGCGACCGCCAAGGCGATGGCCGTCAGCCACCACGGCCGCATGTCGACATCCGTGGAGGCGGTTTCCGGTGCCATCAAATGCGTCGAGCCAACTCAATGGCAAAAGGTGTGTCATGCGCATATGGACCCTGGCGTTGCTTGCCACCCTGTTTTTTGCCCCCCTCGCGCATTTTGACGAACTTGAAATTTGGACGTTCATGGAGCCAGTTTCGAACCTGGAATGGGATGAAGCCGGCGTGCGCCCGCAGCAATCTGGTGGCGGCGGTGCAAGCGGAGGTTCCAGCGGTGGCTCCAGTGGTGGGTCCAGTGGAAGTAGTGGAGGAAGCAGCGGCAGCTCCGGAGGCAGCGGGGCATCCGGTGGTCCAGGCGCCTCGGGAGGTTCCAGTTCAAACGGCGGCTCCGGCGGCGGCTCCGGCATGGCCTTCGGATTTCCTGGCTTCTTTGCCACCTTCGCCATCTGCTTTGGAATGATGTGGGTCTTCTTTGCTCAAGGACTGATGGCATTCTTCTCGGCCCTTGCGCAAGCCTTTGTCTTGCTTGCTTGGGCCTGGTGGCTGTTCTGGGCGTGCCTCTTCGCAGTGATTGGCTACGTCCTCATCTGGCTCGGTGTCCTGGGCGGCCTGCTCGGAATCGGCGGCGTGATCACGCTCTTCGTCCTGTACCAGAAGGACATCTTCCTGGCCCGCTGATCACATCAGGGGCGGAATGTCACCCGGCATGCCTTTCGGGCTGCCTGCTGGCGCCGTGCCGCCGCGTAAATCGACGCCGCGACTCTCCTTCTTGCTGATGCGTGCGTCAATGCGTAGCAAGGCCTGAGCCAAGGCCAACGCGGCATCGGTCGCGGCTTCGACGGCGGCGCTGCTGTCATGGATGCCGTCCCAAAGGTGCGCTTCCAATGGATCGAGGCCCGCTTGACGCCGCAGGGCCCGCACGACGTCGTCCAAGGCACGGGCGACGCAGACAATGCCGAAACTGGACTTTCCAGGCGCCAAATCCATCATGCGCCGAAGCGCCGACGCGGCATCCGTTTGCCAGTGGCCCCCGCCTTGGAGGCCACGCGGATCCGCCAGCAACGTGCCGCACAGGCGCAGCATCCGTTCGGCTCGATCCTTTTCCAGCGAAGCCAAGGTCGCACCGCGCTGGCCAATACGAATCGTGGCACCAGGGCCGGGACCCTGCAAGACCCAGCCGCCGCGCCGCGTCCATTGCACATCACCAATGCCAAGATCATCCACCGTCGCATCGTCCAGGCGCGCCACCGGCTTTGCCCCGGTCGCAGTCTGCAAGCGCCGACGCAGGGGCTCTGGAACGTCATCTTGGACCAAACAACGCGCCGCCACACGGTCGCGCAAATCGCCCAGCGCCTTCGCGACAACCAAGACATCGACGCCGAGCTCTTCGAGGCGATCCAGAAATCGCTGCTCCATCGCAGCCTCCGCGCCAACGCCGTTGACACGCCACGTTGCTTCCTGGGCGAGCCGCCGCCGGGGACCTTCCTCGATCATGAGGATACGGGCACTCGGTCGATCCCCGCGCCCGTGGAACTCCATGCAGAGCCCATCGGACCACAACGCCCCGTCGCGGGCTTGGATGTCCACCACGTCGAGGTCAATCGTGCCGGCCTCTGCGAGTCGGCGCAGGCCCGCAAGGACGTCCGCCCAGTCGGGCAGCACCGCTTCCGGCTCAATGGGACGCGAGTGTGCGGGCAGCCAGGTGCGCAATTGCCGTGCCGCCAGCCGTACGCCGTCAAGCAAAGCGCCGCGGGGCACGCCGTCGCCCATCGCGCGATGGGCGTGTTCCACGACGCCGGCTGCGAGCAGGAGCGCCAAGGTGCCCTGATCGCCGACTTGGTGGACATCGTGGACCATTTGGCGATACGGCGCAAGCCCGGGATGGGTGCTGGGGAGGTCCCGCACCGCGCTGGCGCCATCGTGCACTTCGGCCGGATCCACATCGAGCAAGGTCAAGCCGCGATGGGGGCCGTAGGCACCCAGGCAACGGTCCAACACCCAGCGGGCCACGAAGCGAATCTCCTCTTGGCCCATGATTTGGCCAGCTGGAATGGCTACTTCATGGCGTCGGAGCGCTTACAAACGACACCATCCTCGGCGCGAATGATGCAAGGCCGCGCCCTCCTGGACGGTGCCAAGAATTTCCTGATTTTCCTCGTGCGGGCCGTAGTGTTCCCGCTGGCTTGGCTCTGGGCCCTCGGCCTGGCGCGCAAGCACAGCGACACCGACCCCCGCGCCCGCCCCAAGGTGCTCGCTGCGATTGTCGCCGGCGTCGTCTTGGCTGGCGGTGGCTACCTCATGCTGGACGACTTCCAGGATGATGCCACCCTGGAAATGTACACGTTGACCTCGACGCGCCTGTCCCAGGCGACGGGCGCATCCGAGTACCAGGCGAACGTCGATGCGGAAGCTGCATCCCTTGGCCAAATCGCCATTCTGGAGGAGAAGTTGGCCCAAGCACGCGCCAATGGTGAGGACAAAAATGCCACCGCGTTGGAGGAAAACCTCGAACTGGCCAACAAGGACCTCGCCGCCGCGCGCCTTAAGCAACAACTCCTGCAGCGCAACCGCGTCTTCTTCGACGAGGAATTGACGCCGCTGCTCAACGCCCAAGACGACGTGGGCATTCGCAACGCGGTCACCGTCAAGGGCAACCAGTGGGCCACGGCGGACTACGAAAGCGACCAGCTGGAAGCCGGCCAAGGCATCAACTTCGACCCCGAAGACATGGTCCAAGACATGAAGTCCGCCATGTACAAGAAGGACACCGCCCAGGCCGACATGGCGCTCTGGATGAACTGGCTGCTCCTGCCCGGCCTCGTGGGCGTCTTCTACGCGCCCCTGAGCATGGCCCTGGGCAACGTCCTGAAGCATGCCTGGGTGCCCAGCGACTCCGTCGGCTTCAAGGAATACCCCGGCGCCAGCATGGGTTGGTTCCTGCTGCTTGGCGGCTTCGGTGTGCCGGCCTTATTCTTCGCAGCGTGGGCGTTCTGGGACATGGACGTGCGCAGCAGCGAAGGCCAAATCAGCCTCTAGACCGGCCTCAAGCTCGGTCAACCCGTACGGGCCAGCGGCCGCGGGGCCGCAGCTTACCCGGAATCGCCGCGTTGGCGCTCTAGGATCAATTCCAGAATCGCCTGCGGATCGGCCAAACGCCGCAATTCCGTGCGGCTGACCACGGGCAGGCCATCCAATTCGGTGCGCGTCGTGCGCTCCACGACAAAGAAGCCGGGCCGTTGGGTGACCTTGCTGACACTGTGGACGATGCGGGCGCGCTTGCGCAAGTGCGGTGATTCCGCACCCATGCCCGTCAGTACCGTGTCGGGCCCTTGGGTGCTCAAGGCATCGAAGGGACTGCGGCGGGTGGCGCGGACCTCGTAGCCAAGGCCTTCGAGCATCCGGCGGACGAATTCTTCCATCGTGTCCGCGGGCTCCGGTTCCGGCTGGAGCGCTTCCGTGCGCGCCTCGTAGGCAGCCAGCGGATCCATGGGCCGGATGAGGTCGGTCTGGAGGAACTCTTCGAGCCGCATGGCGGCATCGATGCTGGCTCGCATGCCTTCTTCGTACATCTGGATGGCTCGGCGGCTGACGCCCGCGATTTGGGCAAGGACGCCGAGGCTCATGGCTTGTTCTTGGCGCGCGGCGCGCAGGGCCATGGGGTCGAGGTTGACATAGAAGCCGCCGGGGGCCGCGAGGACCATGGGTGCCGCGCCATCGAGGATGTATTCGGCCAGGGTGCCCGGCGTGACGATGGGGATGTCGTGGCGGTTGTAGACGACGCCATCTTCCAGTTCGCCGGTGCCGGCGCGCAGGCCCACCAAGAGCGGCCGCCCTTCGAGGAAGCGGCACAGGAGCTTGATCTCGTGGGCGATGGGTTCACTCAGAGCGTCGACGTTGGTGAGGACCTTGAGGATCAGGAGATCCCGGTCGCGGCGTGCGACGAGGTCAAAACTGATGGGACGCAAGTCACAGCGTTCGCTCACCGAGAAGCCAGCGCGCGCCAGCGTGGAACGTACCGCATCAATCAGATCGCTTCGTTGCACCCAAAACGTCCTATTTTGGGACTTCTATAAGAATGATTTGCGAAAGCCCCCTCGTGCTGAAACCCGCCAGTGGAGGTCATGCGCTGGCTCATCACAGGCATCCTGACCACGGTGGCCGTGGCTCTTGCCGCCGGGTTGGCCATCCAGCTTGCGATGACCGGCATGCCCAATCCCTTGCTGCTATCCATCACCGTGATTGCGGTGTCGGCTGCAGCCGCCTATCCATTGGCGACCATGGAGCCGCAACATCTCTGCGCATCCTGCCACGCGACCTCGCTCGGGCTGGGAGACTTCGGTTTCTGCCTGCGCTGCGGTGCGACGGCTCGCTACGAGCGCAGTTCGTAGATGATGTCGCGCAGACCATGGCGCACGGCATCCGACAAATGGAGCAGCGCATAGACAGCTGCGATGCCGACCTCGACCATGGCACCCCCATCACCGTCGGCGGCGGCTTCCAGGTGCCTGATGGCCTCCTTGCGGGGCTCCATGCTGAGGCGACCTGACGCCCGACCTTAAGAACGTTGTATTAGATTCCGCCGGCACTCGTTCCCCCAGAATTTCACCAAAATTCACAGCCGGGCGAATCTATTGCTCAGATAGTGTAGTCAAACGTACAAACCCGATTTGCATAGGGGTCGCCACCGGCGTCGCGACCCTCCTCAACGACGATGCACGCATCAGGATTGGTATACACATCGACACACGCCTTACGATCATAGTAGTCGCCATATTCATCTGATAGATACCAATTGGTGCCGCAAACATAGGCGTGGCCGCCTTCAGGATACAAGTTGCCTCCAACACAACCATACTGGTAATTCCATGTGCTCGTGTCAGTGGGGTGCATTTCTGCAGCACAAATGTACGTGCCCCCAGTAGACACCGAGCCATAGGAGATGACACAGCGATTCTCATCATCCCATTGATGACAGGCAACAGCATCAGCAGAGGCCGACGAACTGCCAACCACCGAGATAGCAACGAAAACAAACGTGAAAATAGTCCAACGCATCGATTAATGACATTCTCGACGCTACTTGAAGATTTGGCGCACCTCGTCATTCGCAAGCTCATGTAGCATGCGATAGTGACTAGAAGGGATTTGAGTCGCCGCCAGCAAACGACCACCCTTCAGGAGGCAAGCCAAAATAGAACGTCGATACGAATAGTTCGAAGGTCTGTTCGACCATGAGTGCCACGGGCCATTCACCCCCTAGTACCGGCATGCGAGATCCATCACGCGACGGATTCACGAAGACCAGGTAATCATGCTTACCCTCCGGCGGCACCCATTCGGGATGGTCTTGCTCGGGATCCATGTCCATCTGATGGCGCAATGGACTCGGGCCGGCCGCACTGGTGTAACTGTGGCTGCTGGTGCGATTGTAGAAGCTGATGGTCATCCCCAAGGATTCGCTCGTCCCGGTGCTGGGATCCCAGACGATCTCATTGATCCGGCTCTGCCAGCCCGCATTCATGGGCACGACGAACCGGCGCACATCGCCGGCAATGCCATAGAGCTGCGGCGCACAACCACCGGGGCACACGGGCAGCAGCTGGGTGTAGTCCAGGATGCACGGGCTGCTGAGTCCCGCGCTGTAGCCGCAGTTCATGTAGCCCCGAATTTCCTGTTGATCCATGTACGCATCCTGGACGAACAGGCGTTTCATCTGAATCTTCGTGACCTCTTGCTCGCCGCCGGCGACGACGGTCACGGCCACTTGCACGGCTTCATGAACCAAACTGGAAGCTTCTAGGACATACGTCCCAGGCGCCACATCGTCGATGGTGAATTGGCCGTTATCGTCCGTCGTGGTGCTTCGGTCGGTCCCAGCCAAGGTGATGTCAATGCCTTCCAGGGGAACGACGGCAGCATCGACCACCACGCCACGAATCAAGCCTTGATCCGAGTCGCGCATGACGGGCGCGTCCGAGCTGTCGCTTCCATCGGCGCAGCCAGCCAAGGAAATGACCACCAAGAGCCACCACCAACGCATGACGGCTCATCGCGCACACGGTTGATGAGCTTTGGCGGCTAGTTCAGGACGCCCAGTTCGGCCAGTTTCTCGGGAAGGTACGTGTCCGTCACGAAATCGAGACCATACTTGGCGAGGGCCTGCTGTTCCGACTTCTTGCCAAGTTCCAGTTGGAAGTTGATTTCGCCGCGCCACATATCGTCGTCAAAGCGCGGATCGGTCAATTCCGACTTCAGCGCCGAGATGTCCTTGTCCGTCAGCTTGTCACTGGGCAAGTCGTAGTTGACAATGTCACTGGGCGTCACGCCGAGGTACTGCGCCGTCGGCGTCGCCAGGTACTCCGAAATGTGCGCCGTCTTGATGGCACCGTACGCCACGGAGGCAAAGATGCGGTAGCTCCACGGGTCACCGTCCGTAAACACCACGACCGGCAGGCCCGATTCTTCATTCAGGCGCTTCAAGAGCCGACGTGTCGAACGTGCCGGCTGGCCCTTGAGGTGGACGAGGGCCGCATTGTGGCTCTTGTCGAAGGCGTTCTCAGCCAAACGGGCGAACATCCCACCGGTTTCGATGGCGCAGATGAAGTCGGCGTTGACGTCCTTGAACTTCAAGCGGTCCGGCTCCACGTTGTAGGGAATGTTGTAACCGGCGTCGCCGACGTCATCTTGGCAGTGAATCGTGCGACGGGCGCCGGTGCGGGTCGTTTCGACGACTTTCAGGTCGCCAATCATGGCCGCGCCATTCTCTTCCGGCCGGAGCTTGAAGTCCTCGCGCAGGTTGCCCGTCATGACTTCCAAGTCTTCCGCCAGGCCATCGGATTCCGCTTGGTCGTGGAACTTGCCAAGATCCCATCCCTCAGAGATGTAGTACATCTCACGAAGGGTGCTCGACTTGTTCGACTTGACCATGTCCTTGATGAATTCGGACATGTACATCGTCCGGAGCAGCATGTACGCGCCGTCGGTCTTCATGGCCGAACGGGTCGTCATGCTGGGACCGTACTTCCAGACCCGGAGCATGTCATCGAACTGGATGTTGCTCTTGGTCCGGCTGCTCAGTTGCAGTTCTGGAATGTTGCCGGCGTTGAGGTGCTTGTAGATGGTTTCGGCGATGCCATCCATGGCCTTGCGCGCGGCGGCTTCGCGTTGTGCCTTCGTCAAGGGTTGACTTGCCACTATTCCTCACCCCTCCAAAGGTCCGCACCCACCACATGAATCTCGTTGATGCCCTTGACGAACATCTCCAAGTCATCCATGCCGCCCTTGGGCAGGCCAGCAACGTCGAGCTTTAGTTCCAATTTCTGCGCCGGTTTCATGGTCGGAATGTCCCAGCGCACATAGCGCTCCTTGACGACCTTGGGGGCCGGCTCCGCTTCAGCGAAGACCGCACCTTCGGGAAGGACTGCAAAGAGTTGGAACTTCTGCGCCTTCTGCTTGTAATTCGTGATGGGAATCGTCGCCTTGGCCAGATACGCCTGCTTGGGCTTGGGCGGTTCCGCCACGACCGGCTCGTCCGGCTCGTCGTCGCCAAAGGCATCCAGCGTGGATCCGCTAGCCGCCACTTGGACCACGGGCGCAACCGGTTTGGCCGCGATGACTTCCCCTTCCAGTTTCTCGTAGGACGCCGTCGGATCATCGATCCAGACCACATCCATGATCTTGCAGACGACCGGCGCCAGGTCCGCTTCGGGCTTCTTGAGCATCACAGCCGCCTTCTTGTTGATCTCTGGGAGAATCTTGGTGACGAGGTCGAATTTCTCACTGACCTTCTTGCGCTTGGCCTTCTTGTTCAAGTGCCGACCGAGACCGCGCGCCGCTTCTTGGAGCGCGAGGCGGATTTCCTTGTGGATTTCCTCCATGGGCGCGACGGCTTCCTTGGCCTCGCTGGTGAACGGAACCTTGGTGCTGGCGACGTGGATCAAGACAATGCCCGGACCCACCGGGATGCCTTTGCCGCCGCGCTGTTCGAGGCCATAGCGACGCCAATCGACGTCCGCGAGGGCCTGCGTGGTGCCGTCGGCGCCTTGTTGGTACAACAGGGGCACGCGGTTGGCAAAGCGCAGGATTTGCACTTGTTTGTCCTTGGGCAAGCTTCCGCCGTACACGACACCCACTTCCACCTGGAACGGGTGGCCACCCCAGACCGCCGGCGGGCGTCTCCTGCTTGAGGCCTTGGCGCACGAGGGCTTCGCCGATGGGACTGAGACAATCCGTCGGCGGCGCCATGATCTTGACTTGCTGGAAGGCATCGTACAGCTTGCGGGCATCCTGCCGGGTGATGTCCTGAGGATTGATGTTCGGAATCCCGGCAGTTTCGATGATCTTCTTGGCTGCGCCGCTGCCGACGCTGCTGAATTCCTTCTGGAGGAACGTGGTGAGTTTGCGGTATTCACTGGCGCGGGCCATCTTCAGGATGGTACCCAGCTCTGTGCCCAGCGGATGCGGCTTGATGCCGATGGTCTTGGGCGGCAACTCGTCGTCGACGCGGTCAAAGAGATGCTCCGTGCCCGTCGGATCGAGGAAGGTCAGACGCGCGTGGGGGTTGACGATGCTGGTGCCGCGTAGGTATTCGCCGACGCTCTGCTTGCCACCCTGGTAGCGGGCCTTGAGCACCACTTCGATGCGCGTGCCGTGGTCGCGGTCCCATTCGACGGCTTCCTTGTTGTACGTCTCGGGGCGGTTTGCCTTGGTGTCAATGGCGACTTCCATTTGGACACAGGGGCGACCCCGGCCAGTTTTGCTGCGCACGACGCCGCGGTGCCCGGTGGTGAGCTGGCTGTACATGACGACGGCGCTGATGCCAATCCCTTGCTGGCCACGGCTTTGCCGGATGGCGTGGAAGCGGCTGCCGTAGAGCAATTGGCCGAAGACCTTGCCCATGTTGGACTGCTTGATGCCGGGGCCGTTGTCTTCAACGACGAGCTTGTACTCGCCTTCGTGTTCGCCGTTGTGCAGCTCGACGCGAATGTCAGGGAGGATGCCGGCTTCTTCGCAGGCATCCAAGGCATTGTCCACCGCTTCTTTGACGCTGGTCAGCAGGGCCTTGGTTGGACTGTCGAAGCCCAAGATCTGCCGGTTGCGCTCGAAGAATTCGGCGACGCTGATTTCCTGCTGCGTCTTGGCGAGCTCGTCCGCGATGTTCGCCACTAAGGTTTCACCTCGTGCATCCCAAGTCAACAGGAGGGCGCGGGGTGATAAGGGCTGCGTCAGCGACCGTAGAGCGTGAAGAACTCTTGGACCTGCACGGAACCATCGTTGTTGGGCGTCTCCCAGCTGATCGTGTAGGTGCCGGCGCGCAGGGCGTCGTGGCCCATCGGCGTCTGCGTGAACGCACCAAAGCCGAAGCCGGGGCCTTGGACACTGGTTTCCATGACGAAGCCCTCTGGGCCGGCGCTACGGATGCTGGCGCCGCCGTGGAGGCCGCCAAAGACGAGGATGCCCGTTTGCAGGGGTTGCTGGTCGAGGGTCACTTCGTAGCTGCCCTCGTCGCCAGCGGCTTGGGGTCCGCCCGTGAGGATGACTTGGTCGAGGATGCGTGCTTGGACGTCCAATTGTTCGCCTTCCGGGATGTCGCTGCCGCTGCGCAATTGGTAGAAGCTGCCGTGGCCAACAGGGAGGAAGACGTAGGCGCCAGGCGTGAGGCCGTCTTCGATGTACATTTCGGCTTGGCTACCGCCGCTTAGGGTCCGAATGTAGCTGTCATCGGGGCCAAAGACCATGACATCCGGCACGTCGCCTTCGACGGATTCGAAGAGAATGTGGCTGCCTTCCCGGGGCAGTTCGACTTCCACGACGACGCCACTGGGGAGCCGGTTCGGGTCCGCTTGGACTGCGACGGTCACGTCAAACGGCCGTGGACCCGGGAAGGTGCCGCCGGAGGTGTCGATGACCGTGGCCTGGAAGCTTTGGCCCGTGTTGCGCACGGCGCCACTCCAGGTCGTGCCGATTTGCGCGGCGCCGCCTTCGCAGGCACCGCAATCGCTTGTCCAAATGGAGGCAAAATCATCCGTGGCCAGGAAGATGTAGATGCCCGGCGCGGCGTCGACGGCGAGTTCCACGTACGCAGGTACGTCGCGGGGCAGAAGGTCGGCCACGTCGAAGGTGCGCGTCGTGGTCGTGGGTTGTCCCGCGGTCGCAAGGACGCCTTGGAGCGCAGGATGATCGGTGGGTTCGAACGCGCCGCTGAAGGTTTCAGTGATGTCGGTGGTGTCCTCGAAGAAGGTCACGTTCTGCATCATGTGCATCGCATGTCCAGCATGGTCGCCATGATCCATGTCTCCGGCGTCGTCCGATTCGCCTGCGCATCCTGCCAGAGCCGTCGCAGCCAACAGGAACACCATCCATCGCATGGCAGGAAGGCCCCTCAAAGACCATTTGTCATTTGTGGTCCGGGGCCTGTGCGTTTAGACCCAGTATCCACTGATGTGCAGGGTGATCGTCGTCGCATCGGCGGTCGGCGTCCGGAAGGCCCAGCCGTAGCTGCCGTCTTCAGGCGCTGTGAAGCTGCCATGCCACGCATCGCCTTCGGCCGCGTCGAAACTGCCTGCGACGTCGCTGTGCAAATCGTATTGGACGGCGAAATCAGCATTCCATGACCAAACGACGGTCATGCCGGCTTCGAGATCCCATTTCACTTCGCGCCAGGCGCCACTGGCAGGCAGATTCACGATGACCGTCTCATTGCGTGGCGGCTCGTCCTGGAGATTCACCGCCTCGACATTGGCACCGGCTTCCTCTTGACCGAGGCCGATGGCGGTGCCGAAGCCCGTGGGATCGATGCCATATTCGGCGGGCAGGACGAAAAACACCAGCGCGCCCACAGCAAGGAGGGCAGCGGCGAGGGTGAGGCGCGTCAGTTCGTCTTTGGATGGTGCGTCGGTCATGTTACTCCGTGAAGAATCCGGCCATTTGCATGCCGAAGAGGGTGAAACCAGCGGCCATCAGCAGGACGTTGGTGAGTTTGGCTTGGGCCAGGTAGCTGGGGTGTCGGCGCCACCACATGAGGCCCGCAAGGATGAGGCTCAAGGCCAGCAGTTGGCCAAGTTCCACGCCGACATTGAAGGCAATCATGTTGGTCACGAGGACGCCGACGTCGTCGCGCGCGACCAATTCTTGGACCTTCGTGGCGAGGCCAAATCCATGGATGAATCCGAAGATCAAGACCGCCTTGCGCGGGTCGGGTTGTTTGCCAAGATATCGCTGGAAGCCGCCGAGATTGTCGAATGCCTTGTAGACGACGCTGAGGCCAATGATGGCGTCCACCAGGAACGCGTTCATCTGCAGGTTGGCGAGCACGCCCAGAAGGAGGGTCACGCTATGGCCCAGGGTGAACCAGCTCACATAGACCAGGATGTCCTTGGTCTTGGTGAGAAAGAAGATGACCCCGACGAGGAACAGGAGGTGGTCGTAGCCGGTGACCATGTGCTTGGCGCCCTGGTACAACATGACACCGACGCCGCCGCGCGCAAAGTCGTCTTGGTCTTCTTCACCGACGCCGTGGGCCAGTGCCGTGGGCAGCAGAAGCAATGCGGCGACCAGCAACAGGCGCACGAGGCGACGTCGCGGGCGCCGCCCTTGAAGATTGTGTTCAGCGCACGTAGTGGCCCGTGAACCACAGCAATTCGATGCCGGGGCCCGCCGTTTCTTCCATGGCCAGGGTCCATTCGCCTTGCATCAATTCGGGGTGGCCGCGCCACGTACCTGTGCAGGAGCCCCAGCCAAGCGGGACGGGACCCGCGCTGCTCGAAGACGACCACAATTCGCCTGCAGGATCCGTGACCGTGAACGCTGGATCAACCGTGACATCACCCGAAATGCCGCAAGCGAACATCTCGATGAAGCCGGCACCGGCATCGAACGTCGCTTCGGCCGCTTGCCCGGAGGCGAATGTCTGCGAATCCATCTCACCTTCGACGTCGAGAATGCGAATCTCCGCATCCGATGGCAATTCCAGGCCAAACGGCGTGCCATCCTGACGCGCAATGAGGACATACTCGCCCGCCTGCGCTGCCACGAAGGTCGTGTTGCCCGGTTCCATGATGGCCACGACTTGATCGTCTCCGTCGTGAACGGTCACCGTGCTGCTGTGGCCATCCAAGACCAGGGATTGGTTGTGTTCCAGTTCGACGGCCAGAGGGACGCCTTGTGGAACCCGCTCGGGCAGGGGACGCGCCGTGACCTGAATCTCATAGGGGACGCCTTGGGCGGCCACATTCGGGTCGTTGGGGCCGCTGCTGATCTCATCGTATTGAATCAGAATCTCGACGTCGCCGGGCAACCCGTACACGTACACCGTGTTCTCGCCGCCAAAGGGACAATCGCACAGGGTCGACAAGACGGCGTCGCCGCGGATGCCGACGTCAATGTCGCCGCCCGATGCTTGCGCAGTGGCTGTCACGACCATTTCGTAGAGGCCGTCTGCAGGCACCACGCCGCTGGCATCGTGGACGTGCTGGTTGGCTGGATCCATGCCCAATCGTCGTTGGCCTTCCCCTGCAAATTGGTCATTGTCTGTGAATTCAAACCGACCACTGAACGATTCGGAAAGCTCGGAGCCTTCCTCGGCGAACGACACCCATTGGCGCGCGGCGAGGCCCTCGTCATCTGGCGCCTCCGCACCTGCATTCGGGCTGCTTGCTTCATCGGCACATCCCGCCAAGGCGACCACGAAAAGCATCAGCACGCATCGTCCGACCATACACGTACCGCCTTCTCGACGTAGATACGGTTTCTGGTGAAGCCTTCCGATTGCGGGGCCGTTTTCATGCAGGAGTCAAATCCCCAGCCATGGACCCGCTGAGTCGTGGCTTCGAACCCGACACGCCCCGCGAACGCCTCATGATCACGCTGGCCGCGCTGGATGTGCTGCTGTTGTTCACGGCGGCGAGTTACAGCGCATTCCTGCCCACATGGCTGCAACAATGGGTCATTCCCATCGATTTGGCATTCGTCGCCATCTTCGCCATCGAATTCTTGACCCGCTTGGCACGCAGCCAAGAACGCGTCCAATTTGCCATGAGCCATTGGTACGACCTGGTGAGTCTGTTGCCCGCGGCGAGCCTGACCCTGCGCAGCCTGCGTCTTGTGCGCATCGTTCGACTCTGGACCGTCAAGAATGTGGACATCAGCCAGGACGGCAATTGGATGCTCGCGCTCCTGCGCGCCGGCCTGCAGCGAATCCAACCCATGCTGGTCGCCATCCTCCTGAAGCCCATGATGTCTGCGGGAGTCCGCATGGTCCAGCCACCCCTGCGTCGCGCCCGCATGGCCGCCATGGCCGGCAGCATCCTTGACGCCCAGAAGGAAGGCATCGAGCAAGTGGCACTCGCAAGCCTGCGCATTGCCAAACCCCTGCGACCCGTGGCAGAATCGGTGGCGGGCCAGAAACTGGTCCATGCGGTCACCGTCAGTGTCCTGGAGACCGTCGCCCAATTCCTGCAGACCGACGAAGTCAACGAATTGCTCTCCGACACCGTTGACTCCGTGCTGGATGAATCCGTCGAAGCCATGGCCCGGATGGCGTCACCGACATAAGCCGCGCCGGATTCCCCACCCCATGGATGCCCATTGCGACCGCTGCGAAGCCTACGAGGCCCAAGTCATGGCCGGCGAGCCAAACCCCGACGCGGCGCCGTGCGACGACTACGAAATGACGGAGCCGTTCAAGCAATGGATGGTGGACCGCTTGCGCGATGATGTCATGGGACAAATCAACAGCGCCGGCTTGAATCGAATGACGATTCTCAAAGACGATCAGAAGGCGGACTGAAGTCCAAAGAACACGAGGCCCGCCGCCGCGCCACCAACGACCGCCACAAGGAGCCAGCGCACAAGATTGTCCGCTTCTTGGGCCTGCTTCGTCGGCACGTGCACCTGGACCACGCCGGCCGGACGCGTCGGTTCCTCGACCGGCGCCGGCTTCTTGGGCAGCCAAGCAAACGGTTCCGTGCGCGCAATGGGCGCCGGTTCCGTGACACGCGGTGCTTCGGTGCGCTTGCGTTCCGGATCCGGCCAAGCCATCGGAGCTTCCTCCTCGACCTGCGCGACAGGTTCCAATTCGACCGCTTCCAAGGCATCTTGATCCAACAGGACCACGCCCGCGCGGGCCGCCAAGCGACGGATGCCTTCCGGCATTTGGGCCACGGCGACGACGGGCGTGGCACCCACATCCCGGGCCGTCCGGCGCACGGCACCCATTTCGGCGGCCTCGAAGGGCATGTCATCGCCGAAGCTGATGACCAGGTTGCCAAGGGGTCCTTGCGCAATCATGTCACATGCATGGACGGCGCCGGAGCGGCCGCGAACCTTGACGTTCTGGTGCAAGCGGTAGCCCTTGCTTCGGTAATGCTCGGCGACGGCGTCGCGGAACACAATCTATCCAGGAGGCGCCCAGATATGAAGTGCGCGAAGTGAAGCGTGGCCCGCCGATGCCTTGAAACCGGCTGCCCAAGTGGTCGCGGCGTGGCCTGGGACGGCATCACGGACAAGTGGCAGCAACGCTGGTGGGACGCCGGCATCCACAAGGCAGACCGCGAGGGCAAGGAGGACAAGCCATCCTACTTCCTGCACTTTGCCTACCCTGGCATCAGTGGCTACCTGCACGTGGGACATATGCGGGGCTTCACCTACGGTGATGTCTTCACCCGCTACAAGCGCCAAACCGGCCACAATGTCGTGTACCCAGCCGGCTTCCACGCCAGCGGCATCCCCGCCGTGGCCTTCGCCAAGGAAGTCGAGCGCGGCGAGAAGACGGAGTACCTACGCGCCAATGGCTACGACGGCGACCTGGCCCCCCTGACCGACCCGGAGAACGTGGTGGATTACTTCGCCAACGTCTACACCCACGATTACTGGAAGAAATTCGGCTTCCTGATCGACGAGCGGCGCAACTGCACGACGATTGATCCGGGCTACCAGAAGTTCATTCAGTGGCAATTCCGCCGCCTCAAGCAGAAGGGATGGCTCGTCGAAAAGCCCCACTACGCACCGTTCTGCCCCGTGGCGGGCCCGGTCGCCGTGGACAAATCCGAAACCGACATCAAGCAAGGCGGCAGCGCCGAGGTCAAGGAATTCGTCGCCCTCAAATTCACGATTCCCGCCGGCGACATCGTCGACACCGACGACAACTTCGACGCGATCGTCCTGCCGTGCGCGACCCTGCGCCCGGAGACCTTGTTCGGCGTCACCAACCTATGGATCCACCCGGAGCACGAGTACGAATTGGTGCGCGTCTGGAAGGACGGCGCCGTTGCCGACAGCGACGATTCCGAGGTGTGGCTTGCGAGCCAACAAGGTGCCACGAAGCTGGAATGGCAAATGGAGCGCGCCGAGCGTCTTGGCATTACGGTGCCCGGCAAGACCTTGGTCGGGGAGACCGCCACCGCGCCGTTCACGGAGGCCCAAGTTCCCATCGTCCAGGCGACCTTCGTCGACCCGATGATCGCCACCGGCGTCGTGATGAGCGTTCCCGGCCACGCGCCGTTTGACTGGGCAGCCTACAACGACGCGCGCCTCCTTGAATCGCTTGGCGAGCCGCCGCAGATCGTGGACATCGAAGGCTACGATGACCTCCCGGCGCGCGTGGCGTTTGAAAAGTTCAACGTCCGAGACCAGGATGACAAGGAGAACCTGGATCTCGCCACGGACGAGGTGTATTCGGACGAATTCAACAAGGGCGTTCTGAACGACAATTGCGGCCCCTGGGCAGGCCAGCGCATCCGCGCGGCCAAGGACGCGATTCGCGATGACATGGTCGAACTAGACCATGGTCGCCTGATTCGCCAATTCTCCGAGCCGGTCATCAGCCGCGCCGGCGAATTGGTGGACATCAAGCGCATCCCCGACCAGGACTTCATCCATTACGCCGACGAGGCATGGACGGCCGCGACGAAGGAACACGCCAAGTCGATGGCGATCTACCCCCAGCGCTACCAAGACGAGTTCCCCAATGTGCTCGACTGGTTCGGCGACCGCGCCTGCGTCCGGCGTGGCGCCTGGCTGGGTACAGAGTTCCCGTTCAAGGACGGATGGATCATCGAACCCATCGCAGATTCGACGTTCTACTCCTGGTTCTACCTCATCAGCAAGTACGTCCAAGTGCCCCCCGGCCATGCCGGCACGCCGGATGACGACACCGACCGCCCCCTGACCGTTGACGAGCTGACCGATGCATTGTTTGACTACGTGCTCAACGGCGTTGGCGAACCCGCCAACGAGACGTGGACGCAGATCCGTGAGGACATCCTCTACTGGGGCCCCGTGGATATCAACCTGGGCGGCAAGGAACACCAAACCGTCCATTTCCCCGTGTGGACCCAGAACATGGTCGGGCTCATCGATGATCCGGCCCTGTGGCCTAAAGGGATCTTCGTCAACTGGTGGGTGACCCAGAAAGCGGGCACCAAGATCAGTAAATCCAAGGGTGGCGCAGAACCCATTCCAGGCGCGGCGGCCAAGTACGGAGTCGACCCGATGCGCCTCTACTACTGCCACGTCGGCAGCCCCCACGTCGACATCGAGTGGGACCCGGACATTGTCCTGACGTACCGCAGCCACGTGGAGCGCATCCAACGCATCACGGACGACGTGCTGGCAGTCGAAGGCGGCGCCGGCGCCATGGATGCCTGGCTCGAATCCGCCTTCGCCAAGCACATCCAGACCGCGGCCGCCGGCTACGAGGCCTACGATTTGCGCGGCGTGGCGGGCGAATTGGTCTACGCCGTGCCGGAGACCCTGCGCTGGTACCAGCGACGCGGCGGACAGAACCACGAGCTTCTGGCTCGCATCGTGCGCGACTGGGCGACCGCCCTGTGCCCGATGCTGCCCCACACCGCGGAGGAGATGTTCGAACGTGCCGGCGGCCAAGGGTTGTGCAGTGTCGCGGACTTCCCGAAGGCTGGCGAAGTGGACGAAGGTGCCCTGGCGGCGGAGGACTACCTGCGCGCTGTGCTGGACGACATCAAGACCATCGCCAAGCTGGCCGACGTCGAATCCCCGGAATCGTTGACCCTGTTCACGACCCCTGCATGGAAGCGAGATCTCACCGTCAAGGCCCTTGAAATGGCGGGCGACGGCAAGTTCCCCATGGGCCAATTCATGGGCCAGGTGATGCAGGACCCGGCCATGCGGGAACTGGGCAAGCAAGTGCAGGCGTTCACCGGCAAGCTCCCGGGCCAGCTGAACCAATTCACGCCGAGTCAGAAGGCATTCCTGCTTGGAAGCGTGGACGAAGCCGAGGTGCTGGCGGCGGCGTCGGATTACATTCAGGTGGAAACTGGGGCCAAAGCCGTGCATGTGCACCCAGCCGACGGCGCGGATGCACCAGCGGACCCCAAACGGAGCGTGGCCGCACCCCTGAAGCCCGGCATCGCACTCGCCTAGCCCCTGTGTTCGGGTGGAAAGTGCCCGAAAAGGTTCCAGGGAAGAACCAAACATGCTATCTAGACGTGCATCCGCTATCTCTAGTGATGACGTCTCCCGGCCCCAACGACATGGCTGGAACGCACGACTTCTACTACTGGTAGACATCTCCACTTGAACTCAAGGTTCGCGTGGGTGGTTGTCACGGAGCCGGAAGGCCGTCCGCCAGCTATCTCGGCCGCGGACCCGTCCGTCGGCCACGCTACGCGCGGCCACCATCAAGCTCGTCGGACTCAAGAGCCCGACGACCCATCACGAGGACCGCGCTACGCGCACTCATCCATCAAGCTCGTCGGACTCAAGAGCCCGACGACCCAACATCTTCGCATAGATGCTG
>JBMZJT010000020.1:0-31294 GCA_049617695.1 Thermoplasmatota archaeon
TCATGACGAGCCCCCGACGGACACGGACACCTACATTCACCGCATGGGCCGAACCGGCCGCGCCGGCCGCACCGGCATGAGCATCGTGTTTGTCGGACCTGGCAAGATGCGCCGCCTGACGCCGATCAACCGCCACGTCGGCGAGTTGGAGAAGTACGAAGTCCCGACGGACCTCGAAGTCGAAAAAATCCAGGCTCGCCGCGTCCTTGAAGAAGTCTCGGCGACGGTTCCGGGTGACTTGGCCAAGCACCTCGTGCAAGAAGCCATGCGCAGCGGCCTGAGCCCCATGGAAATTGCCGAGCGGGCCTTGGAATCGCTCTTGGAGCAACGCCCCTCCGTGGATGCGCCGGAAGAATCCGGCGAAGCGGACACGGTCGCTCTCGCTCTCAAGGTTGGCAGCATGGACCGTGTGCAGCCAGGCAGCATTGTGGCTTGCCTCTGCAACACGGGGGGCCTGCGTGCGGATGACATCGGCCGCATCGACATCTTGGAGAAGATGAGTGTCGTCGAAGTGCCGCGCAGCGAATCCCAGCGGCTCTTGGAGTCCTTGGACCGCGCCAAGATTGCCCAACGATTCGTCATGCCTCGCTTGGCTGAGGATTGGCGGTTCAAGGCCCAGCCCGGACGAGGGGGTCCGGCTGGCGGCTCCGGTGGCTACAAGAGTGGCTACCAGGGCCGCAAGGATTCGCAGGCGCGCAAGGTCCAGCCGCGCCGCGACTAATCGACGCGCTCGACGTGGACGTGGTGGCGTTCCGGATCGTCTTCCGGAAACACGGCCATGAGCACGAGGCCCTTGGGCCATCGGACTTCGAAACGACACCAGCGCGGGCGGCCGCCTGGGCCGGACCATGGGAACCGTGAAACGAGGGGTTTGCCAAAGTGGCGTAGCGTCAAGGCGCTGGCTTCCAACGCATGGCCCGGGGCGATCATGTCAAAGGCATTCTTTGGCACGTCATCGCGACCGGCGAGCGCCGGGATGCCTTCGTCGGCATGCATGATGCGGCCGGAGCGACCGCAGACCAGGATTTGTCCGCCAGCCTCGCGGCGCGCGGCGACCCAAGGGTCTGCGAGGACCTCCTCAATCGGCGCCGCCATGCGTCATGGTGTGCGGCGCGGCTCTTGAGGGTTTCCAAGAAAGCAAGAGAAAGGGGAAAAGGGGATTCTGGCGAGGCTTACGCCGTCGCCTCAACCGTCATATTCTCGATGATGGCGTCGCCGAACTCACTGCACTTCAGGAGCGTGGCGCCGTCCATCATGCGCTCGAAGTCGTAGGTCACGCGCTTCTGGGTGATGCTGGCGGCGAGGCCGGTCTCAATCATCTGCGCGGCTTCGTGCCAGCCCATGTGCTTGAGCATCATGACGCCGGAGAGGATGACGCTGCCCGGGTTGACCTTGTCTTGGCCGGCGTACTTGGGGGCGGTGCCGTGGGTGGCCTCGAAGATGGCGTGGCCGGTGACGTAGTTGATGTTGGCGCCGGGGGCGATGCCGATGCCACCCACGCAGGCAGCCAGGGCGTCGCTGAGGTAGTCGCCGTTCAGGTTCATGGTCGCCACGACGCCGTACTCGGCGGGGCGGGTCAGAATCTGTTGCAGCATCGCGTCGGCGATGACGTCCTTGACGGTGATCGTCTTGCCGGTCTTCGGGTTCTCAAAGGTGCACCACGGGCCGCCATCGAGCTCGACCGCGCCGAATTCTTCCTTGGCGCATTCGTAGCCCCAGTCGCGGAAGCCGCCTTCGGTGAACTTCATGATGTTGCCCTTGTGGACGAGGGTGACGCTGTCGCGGTCTTCGTCGATGGCGTACTGGATGGCCGCGCGAACGAGGCGCTTGGTGCCTTCTTCGCTGATCGGCTTGATACCGAGGCCGCTGGTCTCGGGGAAGCGGATCTTGGTGACGCCCATTTCTTCCTGTAGGAAGGTCAGGAGCTTCTTCTGCTCGGGGGTGCCGGCCGCAAATTCGACGCCCGCGTAGATGTCTTCGCTGTTTTCACGGAAGATGACCCAGTCGTGGCGCTCGGGGCCGTGAACCGGGGACGGAACGCCGCTGTAGTACTTCACGGGGCGCAGGCAGGTGTACAGGTCCAGCTCCTGGCGCAGGGCGACGTTGAGGCTGCGGATGCCGCCGCCCACGGGCGTCGTCAAGGGGCCCTTGATGCCAATCTTGTAGTCGCGGAATGCGTCCAGGCTGGCTTCGGGGAGCCACTCGCCAGTCGCGTCGAAGGCCTTCTCGCCGGCCAGGACTTCCATCCAGGCAATCTTGCGCTCGCCGCCGTAGGCCTTGGCCACAGCCGCGTCGAACACGCGTTGGCTGGCCGCCCAGATGTCGACGCCGATGCCGTCGCCTTCGATGAAGGTGACAATCGGATTGTTCGGGACGTTCAGGGTGCCGTCGGCTTCGACGGTGATCTTCTCGCCTTCGGGGACGGTGGGAGTCCAGGCCATGGCGGCGGCCAGGACAGGATGGATATAGGCGTTGGGGGCCTGTTATCAGGAGAGGCCGTTCTGGAGGCTTGTGGTCTTGGCGTTCTACTATGGCTCCTACATGGACCCTGACGTCCTGCGCCGCTTCGGCGCCCAGCCTGGCGAGCCGCGCCGCGCGCAATTGCATGGCTGGCGTCTCGCCTACACGCCGCATGCGAATCTCGTCCCGGGTGACGACGTCGTGGAGGGTGTCGTGTACGACTTGCCACAGGAAGTATTGGATCGGCTGTATGGTCCCGAGGGCTTCGTGACGACCTATGCGCCGGTCTCCATTGAGATTGATGGCGTGTCGATGCAGACCTTCGTTGAAGACGCGGACGAGGCGGTCCCCGACGCCGAATACAAGGCCAACCTTCGTGCCATCATGGAGAAAGTCGGCTTGCCTCCAGATTACATCGAGGCCGTGACGTGAAGCTCCAGTTCGGCCTCGGCGCCTGGTCGAACAAACACTTCGAGCATACGCTCTACCCATTGCGGACCAAGCATGCAGAATATCTGGGTCGGTACGGCGCCGTGTTCCCCACAGTCGAGGTGGACAAGCTCTACCATTTTGCTGCGGATGCACAGGAATTGTACGCCTGGGCGGAACAGGCGCCGGATCACCTGACCTTCCTGCCCAAGATGCACAAGACGGTGTGTGCTGAGGACAAGGACGACGCCGCCCTGCAGCGAGCCAAAGAACACATCAAGAGCTACGAGCCCCTTGGTTCACACCTTGGCCCGATCCTTTCGCAATTCCCTCCGTCATGGGGATACACCGAGGATGATCTGGATTGGCTTGCGTCCCTGCTGAAATTGGCGCCCGGCCGGATGTCCGTGGAATTGCGCAATGACAGCTGGTGGCGCGACGAAACCAAGGAGGTTCTGGAAGCAAACCAAGCCCCCCTCGTGTGGAGCACCCACCACAAAGCACCCGCCCCCGCCTGGACGACGGGTGCGTTCGGGCACGTCCGCTTTGTCGGCCCCCACTTCAAGGACAAGCGCGGTCGACATACGACCCAAGAAGATCGACTGATGGATATCCTGGCCATGCGAGAACGCATCCAAGTCGCGCCATGGGACGAATGTCACGTCATTATCACCAACACGTTCGAGGGCAACGCCATCGACAGCTTGCCGCGTATCTGCGCCGCATTGGGCGAGCCGGAACTTGCCAAACGCGTTACTCGGGCGCCGGGCAGCGTCCTGTTCCCTGATGCCGTGGGGCGAGGACAAGGGACGCTCTTCTGAACCGCGCGGCCTTATGGTCGATTGGCCTTCCGCGGCCCATGAAGGAACTCGCCCCCGTCCCGATGAGCCAGAGTGCCACCACCCTGAGTCGGTTGATGCAACCGGACGAGGCGAACGTCTATGGCAACGTGCACGGCGGTTCCATCCTGAAGTACATCGATGAGGCGGCTGCCGTTGCCGCGTGGCGCCACGCCCGCGTGCCGAAGGTCGTCACCGCGAGTTTTGAACGGATGTCCTTCAAGGAGCCGGTGTTCGTCGGCGACATCCTGCACTGCCATGCAACGGTGCGCCACACGGGCCGCACCAGCATGATCATTGGTGTGCGCGTCGAAGGCGAAGATCCTGCCACGGGTCACGTGCGTCACGTTGCCAGTGCACACGTCACATTCGTCGGCCTGGACAAGAGTGGAAAACCCACCATCGTGCCCGGTGTGAAGGCGGAAAACGAAGTTGAGCAGGAAAAGATGGATCGCGCCCGCCGCGTTCACGAAGCGATCAAGGCGGCATTGGCAAGCGACTAGGCGCTCGGGTTGGTCGGCCGCGCCTAGGGGGATTTTCCTCGGAGTCCAGGCGTACCTTCAAACCGGGCGCCTCCGTCGCCGCCGCATGGACGACCTGGGCGTCATGGCCGGTCCCGAAACCCGCACCGAAGCTGACAGCATGGGCGAGATGGAAGTCCCCATCGATGCCAAGTGGGGTGCGAGCACCCAGCGCGCCGTGCTGAATTTCCCTGTCAGTGGCCGGGGCATGCCCCCGAGTTTCGTGCGCAGCTTGGGCCTGGTCAAGTGGGCTTGCGCCATGGCCAACAAGGACCTTGGCGAGCTGGACGGCAACCTCGCCGATGCCATCGCGGAGGCGGCGTTTTCCATCTATGAAGGTGAGCAGGCCGATCAATTCCCCGTGGACATCTTCCAAACGGGCAGCGGCACGTCCAGCAACATGAACGCGAATGAGGTCATCGCGACCCTGGCCAGCGGCGCCCTGGGTGAACACGTCCACCCCAACGATCACGTCAACCGCGGCCAGAGTAGCAATGACATCATCCCAACCACGATGCATGTCAGCGCCGCCCTGGAGACCAAGTACACGCTCATTCCGGCTCTCGAAGAACTGGCGGCGTCCCTGCGCGAAAAGCAGCGTCAGTTCGACGGCGTTGTCAAGATTGGTCGGACCCACCTGATGGATGCGGTCCCGATCCGCCTCGGTCAAGAATTCGGTGGTTACGCCCGCCAGATCGAGCTCGGGGCGCAGCGCCTCGAAACCGCATTGACGGGGCTCTACGAACTCGCACAGGGTGGCAGTGCCCTGGGCACGGGCCTCAACGCCCATCCGGACCTGGGTGCCAAGGTGGCCCACTACCTCGAACAAGCGACCAATCTGCCGTTCGTCGAGGCTGAGGATCACTTCGAAGCCCAAGCCGCCCGCGACGCGTACGTCTTCCTGGCGGGTGCGCTCGACACGGTGGCCGCGAGTCTGATGAAGATCGCCAACGACGTGCGCCTGATGGGCAGCGGCCCTGCGTGCGGCCTCGGCGAATTGCAACTGCCGGCCATCCAACCCGGGTCCAGCATCATGCCGGGCAAGGTCAACCCGGTCATTTGTGAAGCCGTCGTTCAAGTCGGCGCCCACGTGAGCGGCAACTGCCAAGCCATTCGCATTGGTGGTCAGTGGGGTCAACTGGATCTCAACGTCATGTGCCCCATGATGGCCCACAACGCCTTGGAAGCGATTGATCTCCTGGCCAATGTCAGCAAGGTCTTCGTCGACAAGCTCCTGGCGGGTCTGACCGCCAAGGCTGAAGTGGCCGAAGGCTACGTCGAGAAGTCCATGAGCATGGCGACCGCGCTCAACCCGTTGATCGGCTACGACAAGGCCGCCGAGATTGCCAAGACCTCGTTCAAGACCGGGCGCACGGTTCGCGAGTTGGCCTACGAGATGAGTGGCCTGAGCAAGGACGAAGTGGACGCGGCCCTGGAGCCCCGCAAGCAGACCGAGCATTCCTGAAAGGTCGGTCGCGCCTCATCGCGGGCTGGGCTCGCCCGAGAGCTAAACGCGACGGAAACGCATCTTTATCGGGTGGCGACGCGGAATGTTGCGCTGAGTTCGCCCACGGACGCGACCAGCGTTTCGCCAGGTTCCACGGGGCCAACACCTTCCGGGGTGCCGGTCAGCAACACGTCGCCTTCGTGCAGCGTGGTCCACGTGGCGGCGTGGGCGAGTAGCGCCTCGAGGTTCCACGTCATGTCTTTCGTACAGCCACGCTGGCGGACGTCACCGTCGATCCGGAGTTCCAGATTGTGCGGCCCTTCGTCGAACGGAATCCATGGGCCAAGGGGCAGGAAGGTGTCGTAACCCTTGGCTTGCGCCCAGGGTCGGCCGGCCTGCTTTGCGGCGGCTTGCACGTCACGCGCAGTCATGTCGAGTGCGACGGTCATCGCGTCTGGCTTACAGTCACCGCCGATGCGTACGGCCCATTCGACTTCGTGGTGCACCTCGCCAATGCCCGGCGGGATGCGAATCGATTCGCCGTCCTGGATGATGGACGATTCCGGTTTCCAGAACCAGATGGGTTCCTCGGGCGCGCCGTCGCCCATTTCGGCGGCGTGCTTGGCGTAGTTCTTGCCGACGCAGAGGATCTTCATGGGGCGTCCAACCGTTGTTGGCCGCCGACTGCTTCATCCAAGAGCTTGATGGCGACCGCCTTCGTGTCTTCTGGGAAGTCGCGGTCGCGCATCCAACTCAGGTAGCTGGTATGGTCTGCGTTGCCGGCATCAATGGCTTGGCCACGGAACTTGCCGAATGCGAAGTAGGTCGTCGCGCCTTCTCGGTAGAATTTGCGGCCGTGGTCGAGCCATTCCTTGCTTTGATCGTCCGGGTTGAAGTGGCGGTGCAGGCGGGGACCAATCAAACCGTCGAGGTCGGCGGGGAGCTTGGCGGCGTGGACTTGACGTTGGTGCCGGAGCACGTCGACGGTGGCGGCAATGTCGGCTTCACTACGGTGGGCATCATCGAGGGTCTGGCCGGTGTAGCGCTCGTAGCATGCTGCGAGTCGGTGGCTGTTGACGTTGCGCTCAATCTGCACGGTGTCGATGGTTGGGTGGTTGACGTCGAGGCCTTTCTGCCCGGCGCGAATCAATTCGTTGTGCAGGAATCCAACATCGAAGCGCACGCTGTGGCCCACGAGCACGGCGCCATCGACGAGTTTCTGGATGCGGCTTGCATGATGTGCGAATCCAGGTTGATCCGCGACCATCTCATCCGTGATGCCGTGGATGTCAATGGTCTCCTGTGGAATGGGGATGCCCGGGTTGATGAGCTTGGACCATCGGCCTTGCTCCTCCAGATTCTCGTTGAGTTCAATGAAGCAGAACTCCACGATGCGATCCTTCTCGGCGTCGACCCCGGTGGTTTCCAGGTCGAAGGCGACGACTTTCACAAGCGGGCACGTGGGCACCCGGCCAAAAGGGTGGCTACGAGTCGCCGTTGGCGATGGCCCAACCACTGGGGGGTCCAGTGACTTCCCAGATGGTGACGAAGACTTGGAAGCCTTGGTCTGTGGTGGGGACATTCTCATCGCCGCGAATGCGAATGGTCATCGCGCCGGCGTCGGAGAAGTCGATGCCGCCGAAGGTGTCGGCGTCGAGATTAGCAAGGATTGGGCTGGCGCCTTGGCCTTCGGCGAAGTGGCTTAGACTCAGGGTGCTGACGCTCCAACGGTATTCCGGCTGCGGCGCGGGCTCCGTGACGGCGACGGCGTCGTCCCAGATGACTTCCACGGTAATGGTGTGCGTGTAGCGCGGGACGGTGAAGTAGAATTGGCACTCGCAGCCGTCCATGCCAATGTGTTCCTTGTACGGCTCGGAGGCTTCGTCGGCTTGGCCAAAGTTGCTCTTGATGAAGCCGTTGAACGTGATGGTGTCGTGGCGCGCGACGGGCGGCAGGATGGGTTCCATCACGATGCGCGGCCTGGCGGTTTCGCCGTCGGTCACCTTGACGGTGACTTGTTTGACTTCGTAGCCGTCCACTTCGGCGCGGATGCGGTAGGTGCCGGATTCCAGTTCATCGAAGCGGAATCGGCCGAACAAGTCTGCCGTATCCTGGGCGTCGCCGGGCGTCAAGGTCACCTTGGCGCCGGGAATGGGTTGGATGGTGGGTGTGACGACGACGCCGTTGATGGCGTTGCCTTCAGGCACTTCCTCTTCCTGGGGTGCAGGTGCTGCATCCTTGCTGCTACAGCCGGCCAGTGCCAGCATGAGGAACAAGAAGACGGGAAGCAACCGCATGGCTCCCGCTGGACTTTCTTAGAGAAAAGCTTGATGGCGGGTTCGTTGGCGCGAACGACTTGCGCGCTGATGATCCTCAACGGCACCCTGCGCCACGGGGTCTTGGAACGTCAGTCCCTAGCGTTATGCGCTGACGATCTCAATGTCGAAGATCAGGGTCTTGCCGGCCAGGAAGTGGTTGAAGTCGAGCTTGACGACATCATCCGTGAGGCCGACGACCTGCGCCTGGAAGGGCTGGCCGTTTTGGTCTTCGAGGCCGAGAACTTGGCCGATTTCCAGGTCGACGCCCTGGATGCGCTCGCGGGGCATGTCCTGGACCATCTCGGGGTTGTGGGCGCCGTAGCCTTGTTCCGGGGCGATGGTGGCGGTGACCTTGTCGCCCACTTCCTTGCCTTGGACGGCGTGGTCGAAACCAGCGATGAGTTGGCCGCTGCCGACTTCGAAGGTCAGGGGGTCGCGGCCTTCGCTGCTGTCAAAGACTTGACCGTCTTCGAGCTTGCCCGTGTAGTGGACGCTGATCGTGTCGCCGTTGCTGATGGCCATGGCCCTTCGGACCCCTCCTGCTACAAAGGGGTGGTGGCGGGGCTACAGGAAGGTCCAGTCGGCGGGCGCGGCGTCCACGTGCCAGAAGCTGATGAAGCCCTGGAAGCTTTGGTCGATGTCGGGTTGTTCGCCGCTGCTGATCTGGAGGTCCCACGCGGTGACGTCGGGGCCGAAGGCGCTGCCGGGAACGTGCCAGGATTCCTCGCTTTCAATCCAGCGGGCGTCGTGGCCGTCGCCGCCCCAGATATCCCAGTACATGTCGTGGGGCTCGACGCGCGTGGTGCTGGATTCATAGACCGTGTCAATCACGACGGTCTGGACGTCTGGGTCGCTGGTGAATTGGAATGTGCAGTGGCAGAGGTCGTTGTCCAAGACGCCGCTAACGAGGTAGACGGCGTAGAAGTCACTCAAGGTCATGTGGCCCTTGAATTCGTGCGTGTTGACGTAGGGCACGGGGCTCAGGTCGGGCGTGAGCTGGATGCGGGGCTTGGCGATTTCGCCGGCGCGGACGTCGGCGCTGCTTTGCGTGGGTTCGAATCCGTCGGCTTGGACGGTCAGGAAGTAGGCGCCGGGTTCCAGGGATTCGAAGACGAACAAGCCGTCCGCGTCGCTGGTGGCAGAGGTGCCATCTTGTAGGGTGATGGTGGCATCGGCGACGGGCACGATGGCCATGTCGACGATGACGCCGCTGATGGCGCCGGTGTCGTTGTCCACGTCGACGGGCTTGACGCCAATGGGGTCATCGGGTTCTGCCGGGGCTTCACTGCAGCCGGCCAGGGCCAGCGTGATCAGGAGCAGGGCAATGGTGCGCATGGGCTCTGCCCGGGATTTCGATTATTTGGGTCTTGCTGGCACTTTCCGCAAGTGATGGGCAGATTCGGTGCGAATTTCGTGTCAGGCGATTGATTCACCCGCGGGGGCTTGGCCAGTCGGGAGCGGGTTGCGGGCCCAGCGCCACGCCAGGAGGCCGCCCGTCGCGAACATGACCAAGGAATAGAAGGCAGGGCTCAGGGCCGCCGTGGCCGAATCCAATTGGAGCGTCGCCAAGGCGATGCCGAACGTCCCATTCTGGAATCCGACTTCAATGACAATGCTGCGGCGGCGCGCACCATCCGTCAAGCGGCCAAGTAGCCAGCCCGCGCCCATGGCCGAGAGGTTCAATGCCAGCGCGGCGGGCACGGCGAGGGCAGCCTTTTCCCAGAAACCGACGCGGTTCTCGTAAATCGCGGCTGCCACGACGACGGCAAGGACAACGATGCCTGCCAAACGAAACGGCCGATCGGCGCGAACGGCGAATCCAGGCCACCGCCGGGCAACGAGCAGGCCCGCCGTGACGGGGATCGTGATGACGACCAAGACCAGGCCGACGACGTCGGCGATGGGCACCGCGACTTCCAGGCCGTCGCCGTAGAGCCACCTGGTGGCGCCAAGCAACACCAACGGCGTCCAAAGGAGGGCGGCCAGACTGGTGATGGCCGTCAGGACGATGCTGAGTGCGGTATCGCCTCGACACAGGTGGGCCAGCACGTTGCTGGTGGCGCCTCCGGGCAATGCGCCCAGGAGCAAGAGCCCGATCGCGATCTCTCGCTCCATGCCGGTCGGGTGAAACGCGACGACGACGCCGATGGCCAACAGGGGCAGGACGAGCAGTTGGCCGATGAGGCCAAGCACGAGGCCTTTGGGTCGTCGGCCGACTTGGCGAAACAGGCCCGCCGGGGTGCTCAAGCCCATGCCGAACATCAGCAATGCCAGGACGAGCGGTAGGAACACCTTGGTGACGATGCTGGTTTCCAATTCGGCCATCGCGGGCCGAGTCAGGTGACGCTACTTCAGCCTGCGTGCCACCCATGCGGCCAATGCGAGGGGCAACAGCAGCGCGGCGGCGGGGCTGTCTTCGCCGGGCGGTTCGGGTTCTGCCTGAAATTGGTCGTGTTCGCCGGCGGCTTCCAGGGTCGGAGCCGGTTCATGGTAGTCGCGCAGGGGCAAGGTCAGGCGACTGCCGGGGAGCAAATCGACGGTGCCACCAAGTGTTGGGGACTGGTCCGGCTGGAGTCGAATGGTCAGGAGCAAATCGGCTCCCGGTTGGAATGCCATGGGGCCGTCGGCCAGGACGCTGATGGTGCCGGTGACTGTGCCGGGGCCGTCGAGGTTGACGTCGGTTGCGTCCAATGCAAGCAGCGGCGTGCTCTGCCATGGGCCGGCGTTGTGGCACGTGGAGGGTCGGTGGTCGTCGGGGAGCAGCGAAATGCTGCCGGTGAGCGTTCCCGTCGTGGCAAATTCGCTGGCCAAATCCAAGTTGTACGCGCCGGTGAGGCTACTGTCTGGGTGGAGTCCCATGGCAAGGCCAGGTGTCAGGCAGCCATACCAGACGATGTCGCCCTCCTCCGTTTGCCCGCTCATGGGCACGTCGTGGTTGGCGGAGTGGTCCTCCTGGGTGTTCCAGAACATGTGGTTGTCCCCGCCACCGGCGCGTTCATTGATTTCGCCGCCAAACGCCGAAGGCACGATGCTGTGGATGTAGACGTCCGGGTGGTGGCCCGCAGGTTGGGGGACATCCAAGTAATGGACTCCAAAGTCGGCGCCTCCGCTGGACAGGTCGCTGCGCAGATCAATCCGGCCCGTCGCCGTGGCGCCGTGGGTGTGAATGAACGGCACTTCGGCGTACATGGTGAACGTCGCCTCTTGGCCGGCTTCCACGCGTAGGGTTCCATTGGGCAGGTGCAGGGTCCAGCCATCCGGCGCTGACGTCTCCAAGTTGTAGATTTGCACGTCATCGGCGAGGTTGGTCACTTGAATGTCGAAGGCGTAGGTGGTTGCTTCGCCGTTGCTGCCGCGAAACGGCCTCGGAATGAAGAGATCCATCGGGCCTTGGGTGTCCGCGCCGCCGTAAATCATCTCGATGCTGACGCCGTCGTCAATCCAGCCGTCCGGCATGTGATCTTGGATGATTGCGGGGCCGCCGCTGCCTTCGAAGTCACAGAAGTAGACGCCCGTCGCATGGGCTTCGGCACTGACAATGATTTGATCGATGGTTTGGCCGCGCGTCAGAGGCGCTTGTTCATGGTCGCGCAATTGATTGCGCTCCACGGATGCCTGAATCGTGCCGGTCTCGCCATCCACGTCGGCCACGTATTCCGCGATGATGGGCCCGAACAAGCTCACGCCTTCCGTAGCCAGCAAATGCGCAATGGCCGCCGTGCCCTGGTTGTCCTGGGCCATGCGCAGTGCCCAGTGTTGTTCGCCGCGCTTGAAGTGGACGAAGTAGTTGCTCGAATCGAGGTCCGCTTGGTCACGGATGCCCACGGCCTGCACGCGGAACGTCACATGGGTTGGATCTTCCGTGACCTCCAAGGCCAGCAAGTCCACGGGGTCAAACGCGGCCAGGGGCGTCTCTGCCGCTTGGCAGTGGCTGATGACGACGTCGCCGGCGGGGTCTTCCAGCAGGGCGGCCGCGGAAGGAAGCAGGAACAGGAGGGCAACAAGCCAACGCACGCGCTTCGACCTAGCTTGCGCTACATGACGCTTGTGCGGTTCGACTCGCCGGCCTATGCTTGGCGCAACAGATTCAACGCGCTGCCCGCCCAGAACCACTTCACTTGGTCCGCGTTCATCGTGTGCTTGCCTTCGAAGCTGTCCGTGGAGCCGTCTTCGTGGGTCAACGTCACGGTGACGTTCTTGCCGGGGGCGAGGTTTTCCACATCGATGCTGATGCGGTCCTTCTCCTGGACCTTCTCGTAGTCCGCGGGGTCCACGAAGGTCAGAGGCAGGATGCCCTGCTTCTTCAGGTTGGTTTCGTGGATGCGCGCGAAGCTGCGGGTGATGATGGCGCCGCAGCCGAGGTGACGGGGCTCCATGGCGGCGTGCTCGCGGCTGCTGCCTTCGCCGAAGTTCTCGTCGCCCACGACGGCCCAGGTGACCCCTTCGGCCTTGTAGCGGCGAGCAATCTCGGGGTACAGCTTGACCTGGCCATCGGCTTCATCGACGCGGCCGCCGACGTGGTCGTGGAACGCGCTGATGGCACCGATGTAGCAGTTGTCGCTGATGTTGTCCAAGTGGCCGCGGAACTTGAGCCACGGGCCGGCTTGGCTGATGTGATCCGTCGTGCACTTGCCCTTGGCCTTCAGCAGCAGGGGCATGTTCTGGAGTTGCTCCGTCTCGCGCGCCGGGAAGGGCGTCAAGAGCTGAAGGCGCTCACTTTCGGGGCTGACGACGACGTCGACGCTGCTGCCGTCCGTCGGCGGGGCCAGGTAGCCGTGCGGGTCGGGCACGAAGCCGCCTTCAGGGACTTCCGGAGCCGGGGCCGGAGGCGTGAGCTTGAACGTCTTGCCGTCGACCGTGATCTCATCTTCGAGGGGGTTGAAGCTGAGGCTGCCGGCGAGGCTGTAGGCCATCACGATTTCGGGGCTGCCGATGAACGAGAGGGTCTTCGCGCTGCCGTCGTTGCGCTTCGGGAAGTTGCGGTTGTAGCTGCTGACAATGGTGTTGGCCTCGCTGTTTTCGGCGGGGTCGCGGTCCCATTGGCCGATGCAGGGGCCGCAGGCGTTGGCGAGCACCGTGGCGCCGGCTTCGTTGAGCGTGTCCATGATGCCGTCGCGCTGGATGGTCAAGTGGACCTGCTCGCTGCCGGGGGTGATCAGCAGGGGCGTTTGGGCCTTGATGCCGTGGGCGAGGGCCTGCTTTGCAATGTCGACGCTGCGCACCATGTCTTCGTAGCTGCTGTTGGTGCAGCTGCCGATAAGGGCGGCGCTGACTTCGTCCACGTAGCCTTCCTTCTCGACGGCGGCGCGCATTTCACTGACGGGGCGCGCCAGGTCCGGCGTGTGGGGGCCAACGAGGTGAGGCTCCAGGGTGTCCAAGTCGATGTGGATGACTTGGTCGTAGAATTGCTCGGGGTTGGCCAGCACTTCTGGATCCGCGACGAGAAGGTCGTCGTGGACGCTGTTGACGATGTCGACAATGTCGCCGCGACCGATGGACTCGAGGTAGATGTCCATGCGCTTGTCGTGGGGGAAGACACTGGTCGTGGCGCCGTGCTCCGCACCCATGTTGGTGATGGTGCACTTGCCGGTGGCCGAGATGCTTTCGCAGCCGTCGCCGAAGAACTCGATGACGGCGTTGGTCCCGCCCTTGACGGTCAGAATGCCGCACAGCTTCAGGATGACGTCCTTGGGCGCCGTCCAGCCGGACATCTTGCCGGTGAGCTTGACGCCGATGATTTTGGGGTGTAGGACTTCCCAGGGGAAACCGGCCATGACGTCCACGGCGTCCGCGCCGCCGACACCGCTGGCCCACTGGCAAAGGCCGCCACCGTTGGGGGTGTGGCTGTCGGTGCCGATGAGCATCTGGCCAGGGAAGGCGTACTGCTCGAGTGCGACCTGGTGGATGATGCCCGCGCCGGGCTTCCAGAAACCGGCGCCGACCTTGGCGCAGGCGGTCTTCAGAAACTCGTAGACTTCCGCGTTGGTGGTCTCGGCCGCGCTCAAGTCTTCCTTGGCGCCGACCTTGGCGGCGATGAGGTGGTCCGCGTGGGCGGTCGTGGGCACGGCGGTTTCCGTCTTGCCCGTGGTGAGGAATTGTAGCAGGGCCATCTGGGCGGTGGCGTCCTGCATGGTGATGCGGTCCGGGCGCAGGTCCAAGTAGGCGCTGCCACGGGTGAGGTCCGCGCCGCTCGGGTCGTCCAAGTGACCGTAGAGGATCTTCTCAGCCAAGGTCAAGGGGCGGCCCAGGCGCTCGCGCACGACCTGGAGGCGCTCCTGCATCTTTGCGTACGTCTGCTGGACGAACTCGGGGGTGGATTCGATTGCGACCGCCATGACTCTTCGGCTGGACTGAGGTGACGGCTTATGTCAAGGTTTGCCAGCGCGCCGTTCCTATTGGGCGTCCAATGTCCTTTTCTGAGAGGAGCCTCGTGGAAGCGTGTTGAACCGGGTTCGTTGTCCCCAATGCGACGAGATTTTCACGGCAGGTAGCGGGCGCGTGGTGTGTCCGGCCTGCGGCTTTGGTGGCCGCGTGGCGGGGGCTGCTCCTGTTGCGGCTTCCAGTGGGTCGGCGGCCAGCACGACGACGCTCCCGGCTTGGGTTCCGATTGCGATTTTTGCGGTCGTGTTGATGCTGATCATTGCGTTCGTGGTGATTCGTTTCAACGAGGACCCATCGGCCGAGGCCGACCTGCGTCAAGGCATGGGCGGTTCCGGCCAAGGCGTGTTCGACGACAACGGCACGTTCACACCCGATCAAGATCCGGCCACGGTCGGCGTGGTGCGCAATGAAACCGGCGCTGAACCCGAAGATCGGTCCCTACGATTCCTCGGGATTGGCAGTCAAGATACGGCGCCGTTCAGCGTGAGTGGCGGCGTGTTGCGCCTGGATTTCTCGTTCGAGGGACGCAACGGCATCTTCGGCGTCAAGGTCTTCCAGCCGGGCTACGGCGCCGACGACCAAGCCAACGAATCCGTCCTCGTTCCTGAATTTGGCCAAGCCGAAGGCAGCCACCACATTGCCTTGGCGCCAGGAGAGTACGTTCTGAGCATCAGCACCGGTGGCGACGATGCCTCGTGGAGCGTCCGCCTGACGTACCCGGATTCCAGTGACGCCGTGTCGGGCAAGATCGTCGGATTCGGCATCGAGGCCCGCGTCTTGGGGCTCGCAGAGGGCGATCAGGAGCTGCATTTCCAAGCCAGCTCGGAAGGCGAATCCTTCGAAGTGGAGATCTTTGATTGGCGCGGCGACCGGCTACCAGAGACGACCTGCGGCGCATCGGGCTACGGGGGCTACGACCGCGTCAAGACCTGCCGCATTCCGGCGGCGGGGCCCTACTTCGTGAACGTCATCGCGACCTCCAGTTGGAGCATCACGCCGTAAATCACGTCTGGAACGTGCCGAGGGCCTGTTCGCCGAGGGCCGTGACGGTCAAGCTCATGCTCCGGCCTTCCCGCGTCGCATCCACGAGGCCTGCCGCCGTGAGCTTCTTCAGATGATAGTTCAAGGTGCTCGTCGGCATGTTCAGGGCGCCACTGAGCTGCGCCGCGACGCTGCCGGGTTGGCCGTGGACCGCTTGCAGCACCAAACGCGCCCCGGGCGTCTTGAGGACTGGCGCCGCGTCCATCAATCGGCGATCGACGGCACCCTTCGGGAAATAGCAGGTGAATCCCTTGTCGGCCTTCTCCACCAGCAGCCCGGCGGCGACCAATTTGCGGATGTGATGCTCCGTCGTGCCGCGTCCCTTCTCAATGGTGCGCACGATTTCCTGGAAATGCATGCCGGGCCGGGCCGTGACGGCCTCGTACACATGGCTGCGCACCGGATGCTCCAGCAAGTCTTCACTGCGGATGCGTGAAAACAGCGGCAACGCGCCTGCGCCCTTGAACAGGGGCCATAGGAGGTACAGCAGGCTCACCAAGCCGGTGGCCGCTGCCACGCCGGCCGCAGTCTTTGGTTCTGGCCACGTCCATACGCCGCCAGCAGAGGCGACGCCCCATCCCCAGTGGGCCGATTCGTCAGGCTGCCACGCATCATCGGCAAATCGCGGATCGGGATAGGGATCCGGTGATTGCACGCGGGCCACGGGCCGACCTTGGCCATCAAACACGCTCAAGTCGCCGATGGCGTCGCCAAAGGCCGGATGCTGGCCCACCGCGATGCGGGCTTCGGGTCGAGCACAATCGACCGGGCACATCACTTGGAATCGCCACGCGGTCATGTTGCCGCCCATCGCTTCATGGCGGTCGGCAAGACTTGCCACGGATGCCATCAGCTTGGGCTGCTGCGTCGCGTCAGGGAGGGTGGTGGTGTTGAACGGCGTCGCCGTGACATTGCCGTCCAGGTGGACCCGCAAGCCTTCCTCACCGGCGACAAGGGTCAGATGCCAGCCATCGGCCCACGTAGCCGACGTGGCTGCGGCATGGGGCCGGTTGATGAGCCAGTCGCCGAGCTCGCTGCCGGGCATTCGCACGGCAGCCATGAATGCGTCCGACAAGGGCCATGGATGGTTGGTGCCCAAGTCGCTGGGGCCCCACGGCGTCCGGGCGCCGATGACCGGAGGCAGGACGGCCACTGCAGGAGATGGCTGCGCCGCGCCGGCTTCGGATTCGATCATTTCCTGGAGGATGAAGAATCGTGGCGGGTGGCCATTGTTGGCATAGGGCAACCACTCCGGCGGCACGACGTCAATTTCAGAGAGAATGCGCAGCGGATACGCTTCGTCGTCGGCAAACCACAATCGCAGATGATCCGGAGCGTCCTCGTGCGCGTACACGGTCGTGGCACGCCCGTCCACCGTGTCGGTGCCGGCGACGCGCAGGCGAACGGGGCCTTCAAGTGGCTCCGTGCGGGCGAATCCGAAATCCATCGTAGGCGGACAGGCGCCATGGACAATGATGGGGCCCCACACGTCCTGTGGCGTCCCTTGCAGGCTGTGGTGCATGCCGCATGGGGCTTCCGAGGGCTCCGCGACCGTCCATGCGCCCTCCAAGTCTGGGACCAAGGGCAAATCCGGGGTGCCGCGCCACGTGGAGGCAACGACATGGCCGGCGGCGACATGGCTGACGTGCCAATCGCTGGCCCGGACAATGTGTGTGTCGTCCTCATACGCCTCAAAGAAGCCCGCCCACATGTCGATGTCGTCCTCCAGATCGTCGGCCCAGGCCTCAATGGATTCGCCGCAGGCTTCCATCTGTTGCTCGAAGTCTTCCCAATCCTGCCAATTCATCGATTCCCAGTCGCGCCCATCCTTGTACTGGTCGTAGTCGTCCTGCGTCGCATCGGGGTCAAACCAGACCTCCATTGGGACGCCAGTCAAGTCCGTTAGGCAGGTGGGGAAATCGAAGAACAGGAACTCGGTGAGCAGGAATTCGAACGGCTCGGCGACCCATTCATGCACGAAGCTCTCCACGGGCACCAAGTCGCCGTCGGCGTCGGGCAGCAACCGGTCATCGAGGCGCTCGAAGGCGTAGCGGGCGTTCAGGTCGAACCATTGCCCTTCATCGCCCTCCACCACGACCAATGCGGAACGGTACACGGCGCGGTCGCCAGGTAACGATGAAGCCGTGCCAAATGTATCCTCCCCGCCGTCGGGTCCACTGTCCGTGGCCAGGCCCGTCACGGCGATCGCCGTGGTGGTCAGAAGGGACCACAATGCCAGGGACCACAGCCACCGCATCAATCCTGGTTGGACTTGTCCCCATAAGAAGGGGCTGGGACGATGTTTGGATGGACGCGGGAAACCTTTAGGGGTCGATGCCCGAAGCCCCCCTAATGCGCGCGTGGATCGTGGTCCTTCTCTTGCCTCTGGCCGGTTGCCTTGACGGTGACGGTGCCTCCGAGCCAACTCCTGTGGATGAAGGTCCAGCGCCGCTGACCACGGCCCCGTTGACCAGCTATCTGCACAACGTGTCCCAGCCCATTGCCGGACTCAGCATGGACAACGCGGTCATCGAGAACATCCGCACCGGCATCACGGAAACCATCCAACTCGACAGTTGGATTGCCCGCCCCGCTGGCGAAGGTCCCTTCCCACTCGTGCTCGAAGTCACCCCCTACTACGGTGGCGGCAATCCGAGCGATCCCGCCAATGCCCTGGGCGGTTGGAACACGATGCACCACACGCTCATTGAACGTGGCTACGCGGTGGGCATCAGCAGCGTGCGCGGCACCGGCAACAGTGGCGGCTGCTTCACGCAAGGTGGCCCCGAAGAAGCCGTGGACACCGCCAAGGTCATCGAACACCTCGCAGGCCTGCCGTGGAGCAATGGCAACGTCGGTCTCATCGGTGTCAGCTACCCTGGAACCACGCCCCAAGACGTCTGGGTCCAAGCGACGCCCAGCCTGAAGGCCGTCGTGCCGATCAGCGGCATCAGCGACCTGTACAAGTACAACTTTGTCAACGGCGTCCCGATCAACATCCAAGGCTTCGGCTTCAACACGTACTACTGGGCCATCGTTGGCCTCGGGCCGGCTGGTTTGAGCGGCGGAACCCAACCTCTTGGCGACCCGACGCACGTGGCCACTGCCGTCGCCGGCGAAGCGTGCCCCGACCAAGCCGACGTACAATCCGGCGGCGTCACCAGCACCGCTGACGGCAACAAGGATGCGTACTGGCAAGTGCGCGACTTTGGCCAAGAACTGCGCGACAGCCCCGACAAGAACGCCGACCGCGCCGCGGTCTGGTACATTCACGGCCTGCAAGATTGGAACGTCAAGCCCCACATGATGGAAGACTGGATTGAGGACATCCAAGCAACTGGCGTCCCTTTCAAGGCATGGCTTGGGCAATGGGGCCACGCTTGGCCCGGCAGCCGTACCTGCGGTGACTCCGAGGACAACGTCGGCGCCGCCTGCCGTGGCGACTGGTGGGACGAAGCGATGGTCGCTTGGTTCGATCAATTCCTCTTGGACAAGGAAACCGGTATCATGGATGCGCCGGCGGTCCAAGTCCAAGACGATCGTGGCGTCTGGCGCCACGAAGCGACCTGGCCTCCTGAAACGGCCAACCTCCGCCTCCACTTTGGTCAAGGCACCCTCGGCGGCCCTTCGACGGGCAGCGTCTCCTACTTCGACGGTCGCGGCGGCTTGCCTGCCCTGCCCGGCGACCCCGAGATCACCCAGGCGGTCTGGCGCAGCGAGCCCTTCGCTGCCGATACGACGATCAGCGGATTGCCCGTGTTCCACGGCAACGTCACCGCCAGCGGTATGCGCGCCAGCCTGGTCCTGAGCATGCAGACTGAAGACGCCAACGGTGAGCGCCGCAGCTTCAACTTCTGCATCCAGAGCCTCAACCACGTCGACAGCATCGAAAGTGGTGCCATGGACATCAGCGGCCAAACTCAGGAAGTCCAGGTTCGCTGCTTCCCGCAAGACGACGTCATTCAGGCGGGCCACCGCCTCGTCATCGTCGCCAGCGGCAACACCGTCGGAAGCCCCGCACCGGGCATCCAACCCATCAGTGATGGCAGCACCATCACCATCGACCTCGATGGCGCCTGGATCGACCTGCCCGTTGACGCCAGTCGCGTCGTGGAAGACCCGCAGCCCTACAAGGTGCTCCTGGCGTGAAGCCCTGGATCGCGCTTCTCTTGCTGCCCCTTGCGGGATGCGTCGCATTCGAAGAAGCCGATCCCACGCCGATCTACTCCGACGACGAAATCGATGCGTGGTTCCACGAAGCGAAGCAAGCGCGCTTCACGTTGGCCGATTTTGCCAATGACACGTTGCTGCTGCAAGTCTTGACCCAGGCGAAGGTCCACGCCGAACTGCAACTTCATTTGCCCCAATCGGCCGGATTGTCCGCCCAAGGAGCCGGTGACGAGAGCACCCCGCGTCCTTGCATTTCCTACATCTCTCCCGAGTTTCGGGCGGTTGGATTTGGCAGCCTACGCCACCCCATGGTGGCCACGCAAGTCGCGGGCCAGGAAGCCACGGTAACGGTTCCGAGCTACGACGGCAGTTACATCGGGGGCTGGGACCACGAGTTCAGTAGCTACCAGCAAGGCACGCCGGTCAACATCGCGCTGGCCTTGGCTGATGTCGAAGCCTGGGGCGACGCGCCGCTGATGCTGACATTGCGCAGCGAGCTCCCGTTCCATTACCGCGTCCTCCAAGGCGGATCCATGCATTGCATGAGCCAAATCACGGAGATGGAGGGCACCGCCGCGGACTTTGGCCTCGCGTCTGTGGCAAGCGATTTGGACTACGCATTCGCCTCGGACGCATTGACCATGACGGGCGTCTACTTCGGCGCGACCGGCCGATTCGCCGGCCACTTGGAAGGGCCACATCAATTCTACAAGGAATTCCAAGGCGCCAATGGCTACGTCTTCCAAATGGGCTTCCTTGACCCTGGCGACTACCGCCTCCATATCGCGGAAATGGTGGCCGCCCAGGATCCTGCCGGGTCGATGACGTGGCCGTCGGGCGCCGTCGCCATGCACCACAGCGTGCCTGCCTGGGTCCTGGCGCCGCCGTGGGAGCCGCACCGGGTCGAGGGCTAGCGCAGCAATTGATTCGCGATGACGATCCGTTGGACTTCGCTGGTGCCTTCGTAGATCTCGGTGATCTTCGCATCGCGCATGATGCGCTCCACGGGGTAGTCCTTCGTGTAGCCATTGCCGCCGTGGATTTGCACGGCTTCAATCGATGCCCACGTGGCCGTTTCACTGGCAAACAGCTTCGCACGACTGCCCATCTCTGGCGTCAACGTGCCTTGATCCTGAGCCGCCGCGCCCTTGAGGTACAACAACCGCGCCGCTTCGATGCGCGTGTCCATGTCGGCCAATTTCCATTGAATCGCTTGGTTGGTCGCAATCGGGCGGCCAAATTGGTGGCGCTCCTTGGCGTACGCCGTGGATTCGTCGAATGCACGTTGGGCGATGCCGACGGCCTGGGCGCCGATGCTGATGCGGCTGCCGTTCAGGGTCGTCATGAGTTGCTTGAAGCCGTCGCCTTCGTTGCCTAGTAGGTTCTCGGCGGGAATGCGCATGTCGCTGAAGCTGATGCGTGCCGTGTCGCTGCCGTTGAGTCCCATCTTGTGTTCGTGGCCGTCCTTGTTGAAGCCCGGCGTGCTGCAGTCCACCGCGAACAAACTGATGCCCCGGTGGCCGGCGGAGGTGTCGGTCTTGGCCGCCACGATGGCACTGCCGGCGTGGTTGCCGTTGGTAATGTAGACCTTGTCGCCGTTGATGACGTACTCGTCCCCATCTTTGACGGCGGTCGTCGCAAGGGCCGCCACATCGCTGCCGGCGCCGGGTTCGGTCAAAGCGAAGCAGCCCAACCATTCGCCGCTGGCGAGTTTGGGCAGGAATTCCTGCTTCACGTTGTCGCTGCCAAACTGCACGATGGGGCTGGCGGCGACGCTGGTGTGCACGGCGACGGTGACGCTGGTGCTGGCGCATGCCCAGGCCAGTTCTTCCAACAACAGATTGTAGGCGACCTTGCTGATCGGCGTGCCACCGTAGGCTTCGGGGATGGTCGGGCCAAGCATGCCGAGGCCGGCCAGTTCGGCGAGACTCTCATGGGGGAAGTCGCCGCTGCGGTCTAGGTGCTCGGCGCGGTCGGCCACGGCGCCGCGGGCAAACTCGCGCACGGTCTTCTGGATGAGGGCCTCTTCATCGGTCAGTCGGAAATCCATGGCGTTGCCACTGGGGGGTCGGTGAAAAGCTCAGCGTGCCAATGCCAGTGCGGGTCCTAAGTGGTGCATCAGCTTGTTTTCGCCGCCGCGCAGGCGCTCTTCAAGGCTGCTTCGCGTGATGCCGATCCGGTCGGCGAGGTCTGCCGTCGTGCAGGCGCGGGGGCTCTGGTAGTAGCCGCTCTGGTGCGCCGCAACGAGTGCTTCAACTTGCTTCGGCGTAGGCGCTTCGAGCACCGGCGCGAGGCTTTGGAAGAGGTTCGCCGTAACGTCTTCCACGCCGACGGTTTGGCGCCGGACTACTTGGGTTGGATGCTCGGCGCGAAGCGCATCCAACGCGGCTTGCTCGCCGTCGTCGAAGGCCAGGGCATCGTAATGCTCCCAGCCGCCCACCACGCGTAGTGGCTGTTGCCACATCAGCCCGTGGGCTTCCAGGATGCGGCTGATGCTGCTCTTGGCATCGACTTGGGGGCGCCAGAGGGCAAGCCAGCCATCTTGCGTGGGCAAGAGGGCCTCCGGATGGAGGTGGGCCTGGATGCTGGCGCGTCCAGCCGCCGAGTCTTTGCATGTGGCGGCGACGACTTCGAGGCGGTGGCCGGACCACACGCGCAGCTCGACGACCTCGCGGCTCAACGCGGCCAGGGGGCAGTCATGTTGCACACGGAATGTCAGCGCGCGGACCCCGTCCATGGAAGGGCCATGGCCTTCCGCTTCTTGGCCCTGACCCTGCCACTTATCCGGGTGCCGCCGCGTCGTCGGCCGTGGCTGTTCAGATCGAACTGCCGGTGCCGTTTCCCCTTGGCAGCGTTAACGCCTGGCTGTTTCCCGGCGACCAGCCCGTCCTCGTCGACTGCGGCATCGGCGGCACCCACGACGCGCTCTTGGCCGGCATCCGCGAGGCAGGCGTCGATCCAAGTGACCTGCAGCTCTACATCACCCACGGCCATGTCGACCACGCCGGCAACGCGCACGCCCTGCATGCGGGCTACGGTGTCCCCCTGATTGCACCCCGCGCCGAAGCGCCTTTCGTCGAGACGTTTCGAGCCGACGAGGGGCCCCGCAACGATCGCTTCGCTGCTGCCCTCCACGCCCACGGCATGCCGGCCCAACGCGTCGAGACCATCCGCCAGGAATCGGACGCCATCGATGCGTATCTCGAAGATTGCCCCATCGACCGGGAACCGGCGCCCGAGGTCGTATTCGGCGACCAGCGTGCCACCACGCTGCCCACGCCCGGCCACACGCCTGGAAGCACCTGCTGGGTTCTCGAAGAGCACATCTTGACTGGGGACACGCTCCTGGAACGGATCACCAGCAACGCGGTGGAGCTGAAGGACGAAGATCGCGGCGCCTATCATCAATACGTGCAGAGCTTGGATGGGCTGCGTCGATTCATCGGCATGGAAGCATTGCCTGGCCACCACGCGGCGTTTCAGATCACCGACGCGGTGCTGGACCACCACTTGGAGCGCCACCGTCGCCGACGACACAAGATTCTGGATTTGCTGGACCGGCCCAAGACCGCTTGGCAACTGTTTCCTGACGTGTTCCCGGGACTCCATGGAGAAGACCATCATTTCATGGGGATGGCCGAAATCGTCGGCCACCTCCACAGCCTGCAAATCGATGGCCTGGTCACATGCGACGATGACGGAGTTCGCCGATGGATGCGCTAGTTGCCGCGCGGGCCCACTGGGAGCAAACCGATCCGGTGCTGGCGGACCTGGCAGCGCGCACCGAAATCCCGGAACGGCTGCAAAACCAGCTCCCTGCGTTCGCTTCGCTTGTGCGCGCCATCGTCGGGCAACAAGTCAGCATCCAAGCTGCGCAAAGCCTCTACGATCGATTGGCTGCGGCGACGGGTCCTGAGCCCGCGCGCATCTTGGCTTCGTCCCATGCAGATCTGCGCGCCTGCGGCTTGAGCAACGCCAAAGTCGCATCCGTGCAGGACCTCGCGGAGCACGTGTTGGATGGCCAGCTCGACCTTGATGGACTCGCCATGCGTAGCGACGCCGACGCCATCGACGCGTTGGTCCAAGTCCGTGGCATCGGCGTTTGGACCGCCAAAATGCACCTCATGTTTCACCTGCAGCGGCCCGATGTGTGCCCATGGGAAGATTTGGGCATCCGTCAGGCCGTGACGGCGTTCTACGGCGTGCCGCCTCACGACGCGACGGCATGGCTCAAGGAACACCATGGGCGTTGGTCGCCGTACAACAGCCTCGCGGCACGGGTCCTTTGGGCCGCCCGTCGCGACTAGCGGTGGGACGCGTCAATCCGGGCTCGGACCGCGTTGGCCAAATCGTATTGTTCCGGGCCATCGACGCGGTACTTGCGCACCGACTGATCTGCCGTGAGCGACTGCAAGGCACGCATGACTTCCTCGACGCGTAGACCCGTCGCTTCGTGGAGCGTCTTGACGTCCTGCTTCCCATCGAGGTAAAGCCGCTGGGCAACGCGGTCCAGTTCATCGCCGCCAAAGCTCCACGTGCTGCGGGTCGTACCTGGCACCGTGAAGGGCCCCGGCAGGCCTTCTTCAGCGGCTTCGAGCGACGGCGCGGCGCCGGAGCCCAGCCGCCAGTGTCGATCGCCCACGTGCAAGGCGCCTTGGAGGTTGTTCAAGGCCTCCACGAGAGCGTCCACTTTGTCATCCGGAACCGTGCCGCGCAGTTGCACGTCGCTGCCACCCTTGGCAGGGGCTTCGACCTCGGCCGAGGCACCGACGCGACGCAATTGGAACAGCAGCATCGCGCCGTCGGCAGGGCCCAGCAGTCGGGCGACGAAGTCCATCAGGCGCCCTTGAATTCGGGTTTGCGTTTGTCCAGGAAGGCGCCCATGCCTTCCTTCTGGTCCTGTGTGCCGAAGATCTGGCCAAATGCCTCGGCCTCCAGGCTGATCGCATCCTTGACGGGCAAGTCGAGGCCTTCGTTGACGAGGCGCTTGCACGCGGCGATGGCCAGGGGGCCGTTGCGGCCGGCCTTGGTGGCAATCGCGCGAGCCTCGTCCAGCAAGTCGTCAGGGGCCACGACGCCGTCGCACAGGCCCATGAGGCCCGCCGTTGCCGCGTCGATCATGTCGCCCGTGAACATCAAGCGCTTGGCCATGCCCGGTCCAACCCGGCGAGCCAGGCGCTGCGTGCCGCCAAATCCGGGCACGACGGCGAGGGTCGTTTCCGGCAAGCCCAGCTTGGCCTTCTCGCTGCAGAGCAGGAGATCACAGGCAAGGGCCAGTTCGAGGCCGCCGCCCAAGGCGAATCCGTTGACGGCAGCGATGGTCGGCCCGGGGAAGTCTTGCAATGCCTGAAACGCAGCTTGCCCGCGGCGGCTGAACGCCTCGGCTTCCTCGGGTCCGTAGTCCTTCATCTCGGCGATGTCCGCACCCGCAACGAATGCTTTGCCGGCGCCGGTGAGGATGATGCTGCCGCCTTGCGTCGCTTCGACCGCTTCGTGAATCGCGGTGAGCACCTCGGAGTTGAGGGCGTTGAGCGCTTCAGGGCGGTTGACCGTTAGCGTCGTGACGTCGCCGTCGCGCTGCACATCCAGGACCATGGCCGAGCCACAGGCGTTGGCCACTTCAGGCTTGGCCCCCGAGTTGGCTGATGGTGGGCCTATTCGGCTTCTGGGGTGGGCTCGATCTCGACGAGGACCGTCGTGGCTTCCACGTTTTGGCCTGCCTTGACCTTGACCGACTTGACGACGCCGGCCACGGCGGACTTCAGGTCGTTCTGCATCTTCATGGCCTCCAAGACAAGCAGTGGCGTGCCTTCCTGGACTTCGTCGCCTTCGCGAACATGCACTTCGACGACCTTGCCAGGCATCGGGGGTTTGACCGTGCCTTGGCCGCGCTTGCCCTTGCCGCCGGCGCGTTGCAGCACCGGCTTGGCGCGCTTGACCTCGACATCCAGGGCTTGTTCGCCGACGAGCACGTGGCCGTCCTGGATGCGGAACGTGAATTCAGCCTCGCCCAATTTGACTTGGAATCGGCCATCGCCTTGCGGCATGACTTCGGGCTGGAAGGCTTCACCATCGATGAGGAACTTGGGGCCGTCGGCGTGTTCTTCGAGGGTGACGTGGTGCTCTTTGCCGTCGAGCAGGAAGGCGTACCTCACAGGTTCACCCCGCTGGCTTCGCGGCGTCCTTTGCTGCCCCAGGCGTTGAGCTTGCGGCGACCGTGCGCATCGACGCCGACGTTGTCTGCGGCGTTCGTGCTGAAGCCGTAGTTCTTGGCCACGAAGGCATCGATGCCGCCGGGTTGCAGGCTCATGGTCGCAGCGAGGGCGGCCAGCAGTTGCTTGCGCTCGCCCGTGGTTTCCTCTTCGAGGCCGTTGTAGCGTTCGAGGACCTTGTGCTCGTCAAGGTACTTCGTGGTCATGTCCCCGGTGACGAACGGTTCGTCGTTCATCAGCAGCAAGTGCAGTTCCTTGTTCGTCACGAGGCCGCCCAGGTCATATTCGGCCAGGGCGCGGCGCATCTTGCGAATGGCTTCCATGCGGTCGGCGCCGGTGGTGATCAGCTTGGCGACCATGGAGTCGTAGCTGCTCGGAACGGTGAAGCCGTCGTAGAGGAACGTGTCCACGCGGATGCCGTTGCCTTGCGGCGGGCGGTGGCGCTTGACGAAGCCCGCGCTTGGCATGAAGTTGTTACCCGGGTCCTCGGCATTGATGCGGCATTCAATGGACCAGCCGCGGCGTCGGGCATCGACGTCGGCTTGTTCGTAGCCTAGTTCTTCGCCCATGGCGATGCGAATCTGTTCTTGCACCAAGTCGCGGCCGTAGATTTGCTCCGTGACAGGGTGTTCGACTTGCAGGCGCGTGTTGACTTCGTTGAAGAAGAACTCGCCATTTTCCCAGAGGAACTCGGCGGTGCCGGCGTTGGTGTAGCCGACGTCTTTGAGCAGTTGGCATACGCTGCCGCCGACGCGGTCGCGGTCTTCCTTGCTGACCACGGGGCTGCCCGCTTCTTCGATGAGCTTCTGGTGGCGGCGCTGGATGCTGCATTCGCGCTCGCCGTAATGCACGACATGGCCGTGGTTGTCGGCCAACATCTGGAATTCAATGTGGCGCGGGCGGCCAATGAACTTCTCGATGAACACTTCGCCGCGACCGAAGGCGGCCTTGGCTTGGCGCTGCGTTGCCAGCAGCGATTCCTCGAGATCCTCTTCCTTCTCGACGACCAACATGCCCATGCCACCGCCACCAAAGGCGGCCTTGATGATGAGCGGGTAGCCGGTCAGTTCGGCGACTTCCTTGGCCTCGTCCACCGTGTTGATGAACTTGTCCAGACCCGGCACAACAGGCACGCCGGCGGCGCGGGCGGCTTCCTTGCTGGCCACCTTGTCGCCTAGGACATTGATGGCGCTGGCGGGGGGTCCGATGAACGTGATGCCGGCTTTGTTGAGCGCTTCCACGAAGTCGGCGCGTTCCGAGAGGAAACCGTAGCCGGGGTGTACGGCGTCGGCGCCGGCAGCCTGACACGTCTCGACGATGCGGTCAATGTTCAGGTAGTTCTCGGCGGCGGCTTCCCCGTCCAGGAAGTACGCTTCATCGGCAAAGCGCACATGCGCTGCCTTGGCATCCTGCGGGCTGTGGATGGCCACGGATTGCAGGCCCATTTCACGGGCGGTCCGCATCACGCGCAGGGCGATTTCGCCACGGTTGGCGACCAGGATTTTGTTGATCTCAGGCATCGTTGGACTCCGAGGGTAGGAAGGGGAGAGTGGCGGCGACGGCGAGGCCGGCCTTGATGGTATCGAAGGGCAAGAAGACGATGGAGCCGTACGCGATGGCCTCAATCAAGGCGAAGTCGCCGATGATCCAGAGGCCCGTGACGCCGACACCATGGAGCAGGAGGATGGCGCCCATCATGACAATCCACATGGACAATGCAGGCCCATGATCCGAGGTTCGGCGCAGGTTCCAGACGGCCATGGCAATGCAGGCCGCTGTGACCCAGACCAGGGCCCACAGGACGCTGCCGCCGAGGGTGTAGTCTCCGCCCAGGGTCCCGTCCTGGTTCCAGAGCCAGGCAACGACGGCGATGCCCGCAACGGCAGACGTGAGGAAGCCCGTGATCAGGCCACGGCGCAGCCACGAGGGCAGCTCGCGCGGCTGGCGGACATACGCGCCCACCATGGCGGAGACGAGCGGGAATGCGAAGAGGTAGCCGGCGGTGGCGCCGGCGAAGTGGCGCCAACCCGATTCGCCTTCAGCCAACACGGGTGCGCCCATGGCTCCAGCGAGGAGGTAGATGATGACGCTCAGGGCGCCCCATCCGGCGCGCTGCACGGCACCGGCCATCAAGAGGCCCAGGGGAATGAGGGAGAAGGGAACCGGCGTCCACGGCACGGGGAAACTGATCGCGCCAAAGAGCATCAGCAGCCCGGCCATGCCGAAGCTGACCGCCACGCGACTGACCGTCGTGGTCGGCGTGGGCAATTGGAACTTGGTTGCCGTTTCGCTCACTGGGTCACCGTCAAGTCGAATGCCGGAGCCGTCACCGCCAGCACACGGCCATCCACGTCGTAGAACCGCACGCCGAAGGTGGCGTCAGGGCCTGCGATGGTCGCGCCGCCTTCGCCGTCCGGTTGAACCGTCCATGCGTGCAGCGCTTGCTTCAATCCGTCGCCGATGCGCTTGAAGGCGGCTTCCTTGGCTGCCCAGAGGCAGGTGGCGCCCATGGCGGAGGCGGCCAGCGGTTGCTCGGCTTCATTGAACGATTCATGGAGCCATGTCTGGGGGCGCTCCTCGACGACTTCGAGGTCGATGCCCAGGGGTTCTTGGCTGATGGCGGCGATGGCCAAGCCGTCGCGGTGGGTCAAGCTGAGGCAGACATCCACCGGGGCGCCACGGATGTGCAAGATGGGCTTGCCGCCGTCTTCGTTGACGACGGTCACGTCGCGGGGCGCCAGGCTGTCATCCATCTGCATGGCAGCGGCCTTGGCAGCCAGGCGGCCGGCGCGCCATTCCACGAGGCGCTTGCCGGCTGCAAACTCGGTGGCCAATTCGTCGGCGGTGAACCAGCCGTCATGGTGCTCGCCGGTCGGCACCGCTGCAAAGCTGGCACCTTCCAGTTCCGGCAAGTCGACGTTGGCCATCGGAATGGGTGGCGTTTCGCTCAGCGTCGGTTCCGGCGCAGGTGCGGTCAGAGTGGCTTGCACCTGGGCCTTGGGTTCAACCGTGGGCACGGGTCCTGTAGGCACCATGGAGTACCCGACGAGGCGCACCAAGACGCGTCCACTGGCGGTGGCAGCCACGGCGTCAAAACGGTACATGCCGTCCTCTTCGCCATTGTAGCGGCACCATAGGCGGTAGTCTTCCTTGGGTGGCTCGTGGCTCAGGATGTCCACTTGGTCGATGCCTGCGGGGAGGCTCATCACGTCGTCGACGGCCATGGTGCGCAGGCCGCAGACCTGGAACAACGCCTCGATGACGAGCGGGTGCGTGTGGAAGTCCGGCTCGCCGGCGCTGAACGCGGCAGCGTAGGGCAATTGGCCCGTGCCGACCGATTCGTCACCAAGCGGCCCGGCACCGCGCAAGACTTGGAAGCTGGGGCCGTGGAAGAACGGCGGGTAAATGCTCGCGAAGTCGCGGCTGCCGTCCGTTTCGGGCACTTCTTTGCTCGTAATCGGCGCCTCAGCGGGGCCAAACTTGAGAATCGCTTCGAAGTGGACGCGGGGCTCGCCACGGGCCACACCATCGGGACCGACCATGCGGCTCGTCAGGCGGCATGCAAAGCCATCGCCGTGGCGGTGGACTTCGACGGAAGCCGTCGCCGGGCGTTCCTTGAGTTGCTTCAAGGGCACGGAGAACCGGACGTCTTCCGCGCCAAGGCACACATGGTCCGCGTCGGCAAGCAGACTGCTCGCTTCGGCAAAGGCTTCGATGCCAAACACGCCAGGCAGGAGCGGCACGCCGTCAATGGCATGGTCGCCGGCGTACGGATCCACGGCTTGATCCATCACGAGCCGCGCCACGAGGCCATGCTCGGAGACCGATTCGATGCCATCGAGGAGGCGGAATGCTTCGGGCGTTGCGGCCATCTTGGCTTCTAGGTCGCCGATGCGCGGATCGAACGCCTCGTCGACGACTTGGCCATCCGCATCAATGGCGCCGACCATGCCGGCTACGACGCATTCGCGCACGCCGGGGTTGGCCATCTCGGCAAGGAACATCCGCACACCGTCCGCCGTGGGAATCGGCGTGACGCCGCTGGCTTCCATGATCTGCATGATGCTTCCCTTGGTCGCCATGCCCACTTCGCCCCACGGGCCCCAGGCAATGGTGAATGCCGTCGGGACGCCGCGGGTCGCAGCTTCTGTCTTGACGGCTTTGCACAGGAATTCGTTGGCGGCAGCGTAGTCCGTCTGGCCGATGTTGCCAAAGCGTCCCGCGACACTGCCAAAGGCTGCCAGGAATTCGAGGCGGTCCTTGTCCGTGGCGGCCATCAAGGCTTGCCAGCCATCGTGCTTGATGCCGTACACCAAGTCGAATTGGGCGCGGTCCTTGCTGCCGAGGTCCTTACTGATTTCGACGCCGGCCGCGTGGATGACCCCGTCGATGGACCCGAAGCGCTCGCGTCCGTGGCCGACGGCGGCCTTGACGGCTTCCATGTCCGTAACGTCCACGGGACAGTACAGCACCTCGGCGCCGAGTTCCGTCAAGCGGTCAAGGTTGCGGCGCACGTCGGCGGCCTTCTTCATCGGACTCATGCCCTTCTGAAGACTGACGGGGGTGACTTTCTCGCCGGCTTCCCTCATGGCCGCCATGCGCTCTTGCTCGGCCTCCTTCCAGTCCGCGTCCGTCCAGGTTGCCCAGGTCTCGGCGGCGTCTGGAACATCCGTGCGGCCCAGGAGAATCAGGTTGGGTGCCTGGGGTGCCAGTGCCGCCAACAGCTCGACGGTGATGCCTTGTGCGCCGCCGCTGACCACCAGCGTTTTGCCGGATACGTCGGGGGTGCCTTCCAGGACTTCGGGCGCCACATCGATCTCGAAGCGCGTGCCTTCCGCATCGAAGCAGATCTCGGTGCGCGTGCCACCGGAGACCAGTTCCTCAACGGCCAGGGTCGCCGGCAAATCGGGATCCAAATCGACGACCTTCACCACGGCGTCGGCGAATTCCTTCTTGAGGGACTTGCCGAGGCCAGCGAGCGCCGCCATGTGCGCGTCGCGGGGCAATTCGAGGCCGTGGGCCCCGTCTTGCTTGGTCGCAACGAGCACGAAGGACACGCCGGGGTTTGCCTTGGCCACGTCGAACAAGTCGCCGACCACGCCACCGTCACGCGGCTTGAGATCGAGGGCAATGATGCCGACGGGAGCCTCGTCGCCGTCCACGGTCCAGCCATGCTCAGCCAAGGCGCCCATGGGGACGCCGTCTTCGGCGCCAACCACGATGACGCGGCCGGCCGGGAGGTTGTTGGAAGCGTTGGGACTGGGTGCTGGGCGGAGCGTCGGGACGCGGCGCAGGATGGGGGCCGTCATGGCATCGACTTTGGGCGTCTCGGCCGTTTCGATGACAGCGGCAGGTGCCGCCTGTGCGGCGCCTTGCCCCATGTACTCGGCTACCTTGCGGAGCGTGTTGTAGTCGGCGAGGCTGAGGCTTTCGTCGAAGGGGACGCCGAAGTGTTCGCGGAGCTCACCAAACAATT
>JBMZJT010000021.1:0-30142 GCA_049617695.1 Thermoplasmatota archaeon
TTGCTGAACTTCGCCTTGATGCGAGCAAATAGGCCTTCGTTGGCGGCCTTGATCTTCTCGCCTTCCTTCTTCAGGGCAGCTTGCAAGTCGGCGACCTTGGCTTGGGCGTCGGCGACGGCCTTTTCGGCCTTGGCGCGAACGTCGGGGGCTTTGCCTTGGAGGTCCTTGACTTTCTGCTCGGCGTCCTTGAGGGCCTTTTCGGCCTTGTCGCGGGCTTCGTGGACGTAGGCGGGAGCCTTTTCCTTGAGGTCCTTGGCCTTGGCGATGGCAGCTTCGCCTTCCTTCTGGGCGTTGTGGTAGAGATCGACGAGCTTCTCCTGGGTCGCCTTGGCGGCGGCTTGGGCGACGTCTTTGGCTTCCCCGGCCAGCTTCTTGCGGCCTTCGGGGGTCTTGGCTTCGGTGGCGACATGGTCGGCCAGCTTCTTGGCCTCCGTCTGCCAGGCCTTGGCCTGTTCCTGGGCGACCTTCGCTTGCTTGGCCAGGTATTCGGCGCTGGCTTCGTAGAGGTCTTGGAGGCTGCGCACGCCGCTCTGGGCGAGGCTCTTGACGGTCTCGGGGCCCATGCCCTTGATGTCGGCGATCAAGTTGAGGGCGACGGCCTTTTGCTTGTATTCGCGCACTTGGGCTTCGGAGAGGCCGCTCTTGGCTGCGATGTCGGCCACGTCGCCGTGGGCGAGGCTGGTGACGTCGGTGATGCCGGCCGCCTTGAGCTTCTCTTGCTTGGCGGGGCCGACACCTTTGATGTGTTTGAGTTCCATGAGAATCACCTGTGGGTTGCTGTGGGTGGCACAGCTCCTTGGATTCCCATAGGATCGCCGAATTATAAAAGCCCTTTGTGGGGGCTTGTATCTCGCTGTATGGCGCGTCGATTTAGGCGCTGAAGGACTTGCCGCAGCCACAGGTGCTGGTGGCGTTCGGATTGTGGATTTTGAAGCCACCACCCATCATTTCATCGACGAAATCCACCACGAGACCATTGAGGACCATGACGTGGCTCGGATCGACAAACAGGCGCACGCCATTGGCCACGAGTTCCATCTCGTTGCCTTCCGGATTCTCGCCAAACGCCATGCCGTAAGTGGCGCCGCTGCAACCACCGGGCTGCACGCTGATGCGCACACCGAACTTGTCCAATGTCTTCTCGGCGCCCAAGAACTCCTGGAGCTTCTGCTTGGCCAGGTCCGTGACGGACATCTCCAAGGTCTGCTCGATCTTCACGGCGCCACTCGTCGCGGTCTGCTGTTCGCTCATGTGTCTCCATGGGTCGCCATGGGACTTGAGGCTTGCCGAACCGGCCTACTGGGGCAGCTTCGCGATGATGGCGTCAAACGCATCCCGCGTCGGACCCGCCACGTCTCCGCTCAGGAATGGCACGCCCGCGTCGCCAGCACGGTTGACGGCCAGGTCCAAGGGCACGCGTCCCAGGAACGGGACGTCCATCGAGGCCGCCATGCGCTCACCGCCGCCTTGCTCAAAGACATCGATGACCGCTTCGAAGGCGCCGGTGTCGTCGGCCGTGGCCTGAATTTGTTGGACGCCCGTGTCCAGCTCGACGGTTTCGCCGGGACTGGCGCGCCCCTGGATGCGCAGGCCGCTCATGTTTTCCACGACGCCGAGGACCGGCATTTCCAGCTTCTTGGCGAAGTTGACGGACTTGCGTACGTCGCCGACGGCCACTTCTTGGGGCGTCGTCACGAGAATCATGCCGTCTGCGTCCGGGATGTTCTGGGCAACACTGAGCGGTTCGTCGCTGGAACCGGGCGGTAGGTCGACGATGAGATAGTCCATTTCGCCCCAGTTGACATCGCCCAGGAATTGGCCGATGACGCCCATCTTGATGGGGCCACGCCACACGACCGCTTCATCGGGGCTTGGAAGCAGAAACTGCATGCTGACGACCCGCAGGTTCTCATTGACGGCGACGGGTTCGAGTCCGCCTTCGGATTCATGGATGCCGGCGTCGCGGACGCCCAGCATTGTGGGGACGTTGGGGCCGGTCAAATCCATGTCCAACAAGCCGACTTTGTGGCCCTTGGCGGCGAGCGCCGCCGCGAGGTTCGTGGCGACGGTGGATTTGCCGACGCCGCCCTTGCCACTGGCCACGATGAACTTGTGGCGGATCTTCTTCATGTTCTCAATGATCCGCAAGCGGCGCTTGAGGCGGTCCGCAGCGCGAGGGTCCACCGGGCCGCCCGGCTGGCCGCCGGATTGGCCAGCCATCGGGATGTTGCCTTGCAGTCCAAGGGGGTTGTCGTGGCTCATGGCCGCCGCGACCCATGCCGGGCTGATAAGAGGGCCCGTCGCGGCCACGCCACAAGCATGCCTTACTTCAGCCCCGGCGACGTGGCCCACGCGTGGACGTCTTCGAGGACCTGACCGACGACCTGCCGGATGTGCCATTCCAGCTCAACCAATATTTGAGCGGGCCGCAGGAGAACTTCCACTACCTCATTGCGTGCCCGGAAACGGGTGAAACGGCCATCGTGGACCCGGCATTCCATCTTGCCGAGATCTTCGCCGCCGCCGACCGGTGGGGCTACCCCGTGACGACGGCCATCTTTACCCACGGCCACTGGGATCACATCGGAGGCATTCCCGAGATCTTTGACTTGGGTGTCAAGCAGGTCATCATCCATGCCAACGCCGCCGATCACCCCAAAATCATCGAAGCCGGCGACCGCGTCCGGCTGCTCGTGGACGGCGACGTCTTCATGATTGGGAACATCCCCATTGTGGCCCTGCACACGCCAGGCCATCAACCCGAATCCACGTGCTATCTGGTCGGCAAGGCCAGGCAATCCCAAGTCTTGCTCGGTGGCGACACCTTGTTCGTCGGCTCCTGTGGCCGCACGGATTTCCCGGGAGGGGACACCGACGCCATGTTCGCATCGATGGATCGACTGCGGGGCCTCGCGGCGCCCGATGTGTACCTGCTTCCCGGACACCACTACCATGAACGGGCTTGGCGCGCCATGGACGAAGAGGTCGCCCAGAATCCGGCCCTGGCCACCACGGACCGCGCGGCGTTCGGTCGACTTGCCTGCTTGACGAACTAGAAGCCGACGGCGCTGCGATATTGGGCAATCCACAGCAAGTCGTAGACGTGCAACGCGACCGCGAGCAGCACCAGCGCGATGTGGGCCACGGCCAGGGCGGCTTGGCGCCGCTGGGTGGCGAACGCGTCGCGACGCCACAGGGCGAACAGGAACGCCAGATGGGCATGGAGGCTCATCCACAACACCAAGGGAATCGTGAGGGCGAAGCTGATGCTGCCCAGGCCACTGGCCCCCTGGCGCAGGCTGTCCAGGTGCGGCGTCCATTCGAGGAGGCTAAACGGCGTCCAGAAGGGTGCCAAGAGCCAGGCCCATGCAGCCCCGATGGCGAGGCTCATCCAGAGGAGCAAGTCGCGCTGACCATGCAATTGATCGTCCTCGGCGAGATCCTTGGGGCGCTGGGGCTCAATGGGTGCATATCGACGGCTGCTGCGCAAGTACCAGGCAGGAATCAACAGCAGGAGGAACAGGAATGTGACCGTCAATTGGCGTTGAATGGCGGGCGTCAAGAGTCCGGTGAGGGGATTCATGTGAGGAATCCCGTAGCCTGCGAGGAAGATCCGCGGTGCAAGGAGCAAGGTCAGCAACGCAGGCCAGAAGAGGCGCCGCGCCATGGGACGCCAATCTTGTTCTCCATCGAGTAGGGCCAGTGCGCGCTGGCGCGCGGCGACGCCTTCACGCGGAAGCGTCACGAGGCCGTTGACGAAGATGACGAACACGGGCAGCGTCAGGAAGAGGCGATCCACGTCGGGATCAATGGCTGGCTCAGCCCACGTGATGATCAAGAAGCCAAGGGCCCCGAGGTACACGCCGCGGCTCCCATGCAAGGCGTGAACCGCGAGGGCGAGGCGCTCTTGCCAGCGACGCCACGTATTCATCAGGCGCCTCCGTAGAGTGCGGCGAGTCCGTCGGCTTCTGAGAAGGGCCTGTTGTGCTGCCACAGCATGGGATCCAGGAATGGATATCGGAATGTGTGCTGCAACAGGGGCTTGCCTGCGCTGCCTAGGTCCCGGTGGTGCCGCGTGATGGGCCCCCAGAGATAGCCTGCGTGGAAGCTCTGGTCAGACAGAATCTCCACCGTGTAATTGCCGGGCGTCCAGACTTCTCCGAGGCCGTCGAACCGGTCCCCGTAGCCCGCGAACGCAGGTCGAAGCCGGCGATCGTCGCCAGGCAATGGGTAGCTGGCGTGACTGCCGCGGGCCACGTAGATATCAAAATGCGTTTCATTGGTGAACGGCGCCGTGCCAGGGCCTGGGTCGGGGAATCGAATGCCCTTGTAGTGCTGGCTGTAGGTCAAGTCGATGGGGCGCCCAGCGAGTGCATCCTCGAGGCTGGCAAATCGAAGTTGGACGAGTTCGCGATCGCCATTGTGGGCCAAGAATTGGACGTCCTCGCCGCCCGTGTCCTGGACATAATTGTATGCGTACAGGAGCCAGTATTGGATGACGACGTGGTCGCCAGTCGTCTGGGTGACGTGGCTGTAAATCGTCGGCGGGGCTTGACCGCCGGCGCGCAGCAAATCGACCATCACGGCAGCGTCTTCGTGATTGGTGATCCGGTCCCCATTGAAGTCGGCGAGATACAGGAGATACGTGTCGCGGGCGTTGTTGAAGTCCCGGGTCCAGGTTCGGTGATCGGGCTCTCGGCTCGCAATCCCATGGAACCGCTCCATGATGTCGCCGGGAAGAGGAAAGAACCGTTCCCCCTCGGCGAAGCGAATCGTCGGCGCCCACCGGTCCGCCAGGTCTTGTTTGGTCTCCATGGCGAGATCGGTCGTTGCGGTGACCTCAATGTGCAGCAGATCGTCCAGCCAGCCGTCCCCCAAGCCGTCGACGCTTGCGTCACGGATGTCCACGTCCAGCTTCCATGCGCCGAGCCGGCGGTCGGGATCGGGTCGCGCATTCCAGAGCGACAGGTCGATGGTGGCGACGGGGCGGTCGTCGCGCACGTTGACCCAGAAGGTCTGCGGCCATTCGACTCCGGGGATCTGCGTGGCGGGCTCGAGAACGTCGTGGCCAATGGATTTCGAAGCACCGTCTGCAGGGAGGCTCATCCACCACGCGCCGGTTCGAATGCTTTGCTTGGCCCAAGTCGGCGAACCGACGTCGTGTCCCAAAGGATCCATGTCGACGATGTGCGGCCATTTCAATTCGGCGCCCCGTCCAAGCCGCCAGTGATCATCCTGCGTGCCGACCACGATGTAGGGCTGCGCTCCCGGGGCTTGGAGGGCATCGATTTGGATGCGAATCATGGCGTCCCCGGCCACGAGATCGACATCGTCGCCGTACGTGTCACGATCGGCGTCCGCGCTGGGCAAGTCAATCGGGGCCCGTGGAAGGGCTGCGATTGCCGGCGCCTGGTCCGGAATCGCGGCTTGCAGCGTCACGCCCATCAGCAGTGCCAGGAGCATCATGGCTCCAAAAGCGACGAAGGTGGGCAGATGAGCTTCCACGCGGGGCCGCATCAACGGACGACTGGGCCCGACTTATTTGGCCGCAGCGGCACAGGAACAGCCCGCGCGGTGCTGCATGGGAATGGAGATGGTCTCGTCCGTTCGCAAATCAACGACGTGCAGCGCGGCCGGTACTTCGACCCCGGCGATGATGCGCAGCGCAGCCAGGGCCTGCCAGACCCCCGCGAGGCCCACCACAGGGCCCAAGATGCCGACGTCGGCGCAGCTTGGCGCCTCCGCTGGATCGGGCCACAAGCATCGTAGACAAGGGCCTCCTGGGAGCACCGTTGCCCATTGCGCAGTCCACCCTTCCACGGCGGCCCAGACGAGGGGCACGCCTTGTTCCACGCAGCAAGCATGAATCAAGGCCCGTGTGCCGGCTTCGTCCGTGCAATCCAGGACCACGTCATGCCCTGCGATCAGGTCGGGGTGAAACGTCTCGTTGCGGCCTTCGACATGGGTCGAACTGTACGTTGTCAGGCGCTTCGCAGCGAGCTGCGCCTTGGACTGACCTTCGTCTCCGGGTGCATACAGGATTTGCCGATGAAGATTCGTGGCATCGACCGTGTCGAAGTCAACAAGCGTGATGTGTCCAATGCCTGCGGCAGCAAGATAGCGCGCGGCGGGCGAACCGAGCCCCCCGGCTCCGACAATCAGCACGCGGGCCGATTCAATGCGCTGCTGGCCTTGGCTGCCGATGCCGTCCAGGGTGCGCTGGCGGCGAAAATCCATCAGGCCTCCGCAGGTCGTTCGCGAAACCACAGCACGAGAACAGCCACGGCCGCCACGATGCCGAGCCACCAACTGATGGTATGCAAGGCAAACCAGCCGTCGAAGCTGGATGGCACGAAGCCCGCGATGACGGCTCGCAGAAACGCCAAGGCACCCAGAATGCCGACGGCAAGGATGGCCAGGTTCCGACGGTGATTGCGCCACGCGAGTGTCGCCGTGACGAGCAAGGCGAGCGTCAGGGCCCCCAGCACGACGCGTCCCGTCGTCGAAGCAACCAGCACGCTGCGTGCCACGTAGCCTTGCGCCACGAGCACCCAGATGGCAATCTGGTAGCTGATGGAAGCGGCAAGAGCGACGACGGCAGCAGCGTGGAGCACTTACTCGGGAACGCCGATGGTGCCGGCGAGGCGGCTTCCTTCGGGCCAGCCACTGGTGGCTTCCGTATCTTCGACGCCGGGGCGGATGGCATCCGTGGGGCAGGCATCAAAGCAGGCACCGTCAGCGATGCACAGGTCGCGGTCCACACGGGCCAGGTCGGTCGTCACGGCGGCACCGGTGGGGCAGGCCGCATCGCAGCCGTTGCAGACGATGCAATCCGCGGCCAGGACCCATGCCTTGGCCTCTTCCTGGACGTTGGCCTTGACCCATGCCTTGACTTCCTCAGGATCGTTGGGGTTGCCATCGAATTCGGCGCTCGCGGGCTCCGGTTCCGGGGCCGCTTCGGGTTCGGCGGGCACGTCGGCTGCCACCGGGGCTTCGCTCTGGCTTTCGGCAGGCGGAGTGGCTTCAGCCGTCGGCGCTTCACTCGGCGCAGGCGCGGCTTCAGCGACCTTGGCCGGCTTGGCAGCGGGCTTAGGCACCGGTTGGCCGGTGGCCTTGGCAGCGCGCTCGGCGGCGGCTTGACGGTCGGCATCCAAGGTGTCCTTGACCGGCACGAGGTACTTCTTGCCAGCCAAATCGCGGGCCTTGGCTTCCTTGATCAAGGCGTCAACGTGGCCCTTCCAGTCCCCGACGAGGCCAATGTCCGCGTATTGAAACATCTGGGCATTGGGGTCCGTGTTGATGGCGATGACCGTACCGGATTCCTTCATGCCCTCAATGTGCTGGATGGCACCGCTGATGCCCACGGCGATGTACACCTTGGGGCGGGCGGAGAGGCCAGTTTGGCCGATTTGCTGGCCGCGCGGAACCCAGCCCTTGTCACAGACGGGGCGGGTGGCAGCGACTTCGCCACCCATGGCGTCGGCCAGTTCCTGGAGCTTCTCGAAGCCCTCGGGGCCGCCGATGCCCATGCCGCCGGCGACGAGGACGTCGGCCTTGGTGATGTCGACGTTGTTCTCATCGACGACGTAGTCAATGACGTTGGCCGCGTAGGTGTTGTCATCGAGCCAGGCAACATCGACTTGCTCGACCTTGGCCTTGGCGCCCGCAATCGGGTCCAGGGGCACGAAGATGCCGGGGCGCGCTGTGGCCATCTGGGGGCGGTGGCGGTCGCAGCGAATCGTGGCCAGCATCTTGCCACCAAAGGCGGGGCGGCGAGCCAGGAGTTCACTGTTGATGGGGTCCACGTCCAGCTCGGTGCAATCGGCGGTCATGCCGGCGTCAATCTTGACGGCGACGCGGCTGCTGACGTCACGGCCCGTGTGGGTCGCACCGATGAGCACGACGTCGGGCTTGCGTTCCTTGACGAGCTTGGCGATGACGTCCGTGCTGGGGCGAGCCAGGGGCGTCTTGAGAATGGGGTTCTGGCAGACGATGACGTTGTCGGCACCGTGGGCCGCCAGTTGTTCGACCATGTCGCCGGGCTCGTGGCACAGCAGAAGCGCCGTGACTTCCGTGTTGAGCTTGTCCGCCATGGGGCGGGCGGCGCCCAGCAGTTCCATGGTGACGTCTTGGACTTGGCCTTCGCGTTGTTCGACGATGACCCAGACGCCGTCGTAGTCGTCCAAGCTCTCGGGCTCGGCGGCGGGCTTGAGGGTGATCGCGTCGTAGCGACTCTTGGATCCGAAGCTCATCAGAGGGCCTCCATGTGGTCTGCAAGCAGACCACAGGGTCCGCTCGACTGCGTCTCGGTGGCCACTGCTGCCTTCGGCATCAGATGGCCTCCTTGATGACGCCGCGTTCAAACAGACTGTCAACGACTGCGGCGGCGGCGTCCATGTTGGTGCATTCGCGCTCATCGCCGCTGCTGATGTCGACCTTGCCGACGATGGTGGGGCTGCCCTTGAGGCCGACCCAGGAGGGGTCCTCGATGTCGGTCAGTTCGCTCAGGGGCCAGACGACGAGTTCGGCTTCGTGGCCGCGCAGCTTGCCGTTGAGGGTCGCGAGGCGGGGCGTGTTGATGCCGAGTTCGCAGGTGACGCAGGCCGGCAGGGGCATTTGCAGCAGCTCGTGGCCGCCACCGATGCTGCGGTTGGCGACGCAGAGGCCGGTTTCTGCATCGTACGTGAGGCTGTGAATGTAAGTGGCTTGCTCCGTGTCCAGGTGGCCGGCGACGCCGGGGCCCACTTGGCCGGTGCTGGCGTCGGTCGTCTCCTCACCAAAGAGGATCAGATCGACGTCGTTGCCGCATTCCTTGCTGATCTTCTTGATGCCCGCCGCCAAGGTAAGGCTGGTGGGGTAGGTATCGGCCCCGGCAAAGGCACGGTCCGTGATCAGCACGCCACGGTCGGCGCCACGGGCGATGCATTCCTTGAGCATGACATCGAAGAACGGCGGACCCATGGTGACGACGGTGACTTCGGCGTCGTACTTGTCCTTCCATTCAAGCGCAAGCTCGAAGGCGTTCTCGTCAGGGGGATTGATGATGTTCTTGACCTTGGAACGGTCCAGGGTCTTCTTCACCGGGTCGATCGTCAGATCGGTCGCATCCGGCGTCATCTTCATGCAGACGGCGACGTGGAGTTTCTTGGTCATCAAAATCACCCGTACTTGTAGTTCACACCGAAGTTGCCGCGGGGGTGGTGCCACTTCACGGATCCAGGCGTGCAGACGATGTCGCAGGTACCGCACTCGACGCAGTCCTCGTAGGTGAACTGCATGCGGTCGTTGACGACCTCGAAGCACTTGGCGGGGCACGCGTTCATGCAGTTCTCGTGGGGGCACGTGGTGCAGATGTCCGCGTCGATGGTGATGTGGGCAAAGTGCTCCGCATCGGTGACGAACTTCGTGGCGCCGAGGCGGGCCTTGACGTCCACCTTGGCCATGGGGAGGCTCATAGGTTCGCCCCCATGGTGAGGCCGTCGGTCATCAATTCACGCTTGGAGACACCGGCCTTCTTGGCGGCGTCGAACAAGTGGTTCTTCATCTTCTGCTTGGGGCCTTCGGCGCGCAGGATGTTGCGGAACATCTCGGCCATGAAGGCAGGGTACTTGCTGAACAGGCGGGGGTTCCAGAGCGCCTTGCCGACGTTCTTGAACTTCTCGAAGTCGTGCATCATGCCGTCCTTCTCCAAGAGCTTGCGGTAGTGCTTGAGGGTCACCGCGCTGAAGTCGCCCTTGGCAATGGCGTGCTCGACGGCGTCGGCTGCGGCGATGCCGCTGCGGATGGCGTAGTTCATGCCCTGAATGACAATGCCGTTGCTGAAGCAGAAACCGGCTGCGTCACCGCAGACCAGGACGCCGTCGCTGTAGAGTTCGCTGAATGCTTGGTAGCCGCCTTCGGGCACCAAGTGGGCGCCGTATTCGACCATTTCAGCGCCCGCGGTCAGCTTGGCGATGTAGGGGTGAAGGCGGAACTCTTCCATGATGTCGTGCGTGGAGAGGGGGTTGCCCTTCTCCTGGGGCATCGTGGCGAGGTTGATCACGACGCCGAGGCTGATCGTGTCGTTGTTGGTGTAAATGAAGCCGCCCGCCATGACGCCATCTTGGCGTCCGACGACGAATTCGCCGGCCATGCCACCGTCTTCGCCAATGGCGAAGCGGTCTTCCATGACGTCCTTGGGAAGCTTGAGGACTTCCTTGACGCCGAGGGCGTAGTGGTGGTCGTCCAGCTTCTTCTGGCCGTGGCGCAGGTCGGCGCCGAGGGTGATGCGGCTGTTGGCACCGTCGGCCACGATGACGACGTCGGCCGTGGTGACTTCTTCGCCGACGACGACGCCCTTGACGACGCCGTTGTCCTTCCAGAGGCCTTCCACGTTGACGCCGGTGACGACGACGACGCCGGCCTTTTCGGCCTGGGCGAGGAGCCAGGGGTCGGTGCGGGCGCGCAGGACGCTGTAGCCGACCGTGTCTTCCTTCATGGTCTCGTCGTGGTAGTCGACGACGAAGGCAGTCTGGTCTCCGAGGAGGCCGACCTTCTTGTTGCTGACCGGGCGGTCAACCGGCATTTCGCTCTTCCAGTCAGGCAGAATGGTGGCGAGGTCGTCGCCCCACAGGATGCCTCCAGAGAGGTTCTTCGCGCCACCTTCGTCCGCGCGTTCGACGAGACAAACGTCGATGCCCTTCTGGGCGAGGCGGATGGCAGCGCTGCAACCGGCCATGCCGGCGCCGATGACGATGCAAGAGAAGTGGGTCTTGGTCACAGGGCAGCGTGGCCGGCGACATAGGTCCCACTTATAGGGGTAGTGACGCGCAACAGAGGAATTCGGGCACTCGAAAACTGGTGGAGGGTGTTGGATTGAAGGGAAGAGGGAGCGGCCGCGTGGCTACTCTTCTTCATCGGCAGGAGCGCCGGCCGGCACGGGGTTGGCCGGGTAGGTCTCCTGGATGATGATGTCGAAGTCCATGTCGGTGGCGCCGCGCAGTTCGCTCAGGACGCGGAACTTGTGCTGGGGCCATTGGGGGTCGAACTTGGCCTGGTCGGGCAGTTCGAGGGTGACGGACTTGGCATCCTCGTCGATGTGGACCTTCTGGCCGCCCATCGGGAACAAGTAGCCGCAGACGGCGTCGACCTTGCCGGGGATGTCGCTGACGGTTTCCTTGACTTCCACGTCGTAGCGCAGCTTCTTGCCGGCCAGTTCGTGGTTCATGTCGACGCGGACACGGCCGCCGGCGACGCGCACGATGCGACCCTTGCCATTCTGCATGTTGATCTCCATGCCGACCTGGGGCTGGACCTTCTGCTTGCGGAATTCGGCCATAGGAACGTCTTGCATCTTCTTGATGTCGCGTTCGCCGTAGGCATCCTCAGGGTTGAGGTGCAGGGTCTTGCTGTCGCCCTTCTTGAGCGCCAGGAGTTCCTTCTCCAGGCCGGGGATGATTTGCTGGCGACCCAGGGTGATGGTCAAGGGCGCGTAGACCTTGCCCTCCCGGTCGATGCCGTGTTCCTTGGCCACTGCTTCGAGGCTGGTGTCCAGGGGCTTCTTGTCGCCGTCGATCCAGAGCGTGTAGTCGAAACGGACCACGTCGCCTTCCTTCATGGGGCGGCCGACACAGGGGTCATTCAAAAGAGAAACGGGGAGAAGGGGGGAAAATGTGGTGGGGGAACCTGCGCGTGCTACTTCAGCAGCGCCAGGACGCCAACGACGACCAGGAAAATGCCCAAGATGATCTCCAAGTCCAGGACGTTGAGGATCAGCAGCACACCGAGGATGATGGCGACGACGCCGCCCAAGGTGTTGGTGGGGACGCTCTTGCTCATGAGGAATCACACTTGATGCCGTTGCTGTCGTAGAGGCATTGGCCGCCTTCGCGCTCAAAGAGAACCGTGCGCTCGGATTTCAGGTAGTACTTGGCGTAGTTGCCGTCTTCGCCGGCGCGCAGACCATTGCAGATGGTGTTGTCAAATTCCTTGATCGTGTGCTCGATGCCAGGAATCGGGAATTTCGTCTTGACCGTGATCTGGCTCGTGGCACCCAGAGGGCTGCTGCTGCAGTCCTTGTCGATCACGGTCGCTTCAACGGCGGTGTCGGTCATGTACAAAATGCCACCAATGGCGGCCAGGAGCACAATCAAGCCGCCTGCGGCCATGGCAATGATGGCGATGAGGCCGAGGCCTTTGTCATCCATGCCGGGCGATGTGAACTTCTCGGCTTAAGCGTCGCCGACGGCGTAGTCGTACTCGCAAGGCGTCACGGGGCGAAGCTCAGGCGTCGCCGACGGCGTAGTAGTATTCCCCGGCTTCGCGCTGTTCGCGGTCCAATCGGCTCTGGGGCTTGTTGATGCGGGGCCGGTGGGTCTCGTTATCGCGCCGGAATGTGACGTCCACGCCGGCCAGGAACCGGTTCATGCCTTCGCGGAGGCTGTGAGGGCCGCTCGTCGTGCCCAAGACCCCGGGTTCGCCTCCGAAGACCATCATGGAGTCGCTCACCAGGTCCAGGAAGTAGACGTCGTGGTCCACGATGAAGGCGGAGCGGCCCTTCTTTTCCATGACGCGGCGAATCGTCTTGGCCGCCTGGATGCGCTGGTTGGCATCCAAGTAGGCGCTCGGCTCGTCCAGGAGATAGAAGTCGGCGTCCTTGTGCAGCGCCAGGGCAATCGCGACGCGCTGCAATTCACCGCCGGACAGGCGGCCGGCTTGCTTCTCAAAGAGCGTCGAAAGCTGCAGAGGCCGCGTGATTTCGGACTTCTCGAAGCCACTGTTGAGCAGCTCCGGGGCTTCCGTCAAGAGCAAGTCCTTGACCGTGCCCTCGAAATCGGCCTTGATGTACTGCGGCTTGTAGGAGACGCGGGCTTCGGTTTCGATGTCGCCTTCGTCGGGTTTGATGACGCCGGCGAGCATTTTGGTGAAGGTGGTTTTGCCGGTGCCGTTGGCGCCGACGACGCCGACGACTTCGCCTTCGTGGATGGTGCCGGGCTCGGATTCAATGGTGAAGCTTCCCAGGGTCTTCTTCAGGGCCGGGAAGTCGAGAATCGGGTGCAGCTCGGCGTGGTGCTTGGGCGGCTTGGTTTCGAATTCAATCGCCTCGTCCCGCACGCGGATGTTTTCGTCGGGCAAGTAGCCGGAGAGGTACGTGTTGATGGCATTGCGGACGGCCTTGGGTGGCGTGATGACACCGTATGCGCCCTCGTCACCGTAGGCGAGGTGGATTTGATCCGTCAGGAAGTCCAAGATGGCCAAGTCGTGCTCGATGACCAGCACGCGCTTGGTCTGAGCCAGCTCTTGGATAACGCGGGCCACACGCAACCGCTCGTGAATGTCGAGGTAGCTGCTGGGCTCGTCGAAGAAGTAGACATCGGCTTCCTTCAGGAGCGTCGCGGCAATGGCGATGCGTTGCAGTTCGCCACCACTGACCTGGTCGAGGTTGCGCTCCATGATGTGGTCGATGTTCAATTTGGGAACGACCTGGTCCCAGCGGCCGTCCTTGTTGACCGCTTCCAAGAGTTCGCGAACCTTGCCATTGAAGGCCTTGGGGATTTGATCGACGTACTGGGGCTTGCGGGCGGTGACGACGCCGTCCTTGACCACCATTTGCAGGTAGTCGCCCAGTTCCGTTCCCTTGGTCTTCTTCAGGACTGCTTCCCAGTTGGCGGGGTCCTTCGGATCGGCGGGGCCGCCGCGCTCCAGGTCGCCTTCCCAGTCGCCCAAGTTCGGCACTTCTTCGCCGCTCAGGATCTTCATGGCCGTCGATTTGCCGATGCCATTGGGCCCCAGGATGCCCACGGGGGCGCCCTTGCGGGGCACAGGCAAGCGGAAGAGGCGGAAGCCGTTCTTGCCGTATTGATGCATCAAGTCATCTTCGAGGGCCTCGGGCAGACCGATGATCTTGATGGCGTCAAAGGGGCACTTGTTGACGCAGATGCCGCAACCAATGCAGAGGTCTTCACTGATGACCGGCTTGTTGTGGCTGCCCATGTAGATGGTCTCGGTGACGCCGCTGCGCACGGGAGGACAGAACTTGATGCACTCCTGGTTGCATTTGCGCGGTTGACAGCGGTCCTCTAGGAGAACGGCGACGCGGAGACTCACATGCCGGCGTCACATGGACTGGCACATGAGGGCTTCGGCCTCAACACATTTGATGGCCAAGTCGCGTGAACGACCCATGCGTGCCTCGATTGCGGCCCCCACCGACCGTCGGCCAAGCCACCGGGGGACATGGCATTGAAGGCCGCCAAGAAGGAGCGCATGGTTCGTTGGATGGCCCTAGGCATCGTGTTCTTGTTCACGTTTGGCGCCATCGCGACGCTCCTGTAGCCCCCGCCCCAACCCTCAAGCCCCGGCGGTCCTCGCCGGCACCGTGACCGGGTTCCCGGAGCTGCCCATTGCCGGCCAAGACGCTGTCCCCGACGACGACGCACCGCTGCCCAAGAACAGTCCCGGCCGCGGCGCCAACGGCCGACCCCGACTGCCTGCTTGGTTCAAGGCCCAAGCCCCCGGAGGTGCCGCGTATCAAGCCATTAAGGAGACCCTGCGCGAGCGTGGCCTCGCCACCGTTTGTGAGCAGGCACGCTGCCCGAACATTGGCGAATGTTGGGGTGCTGGACCCAAAGATGTCGGCACGGCGACGGTGATGATCATGGGCGACACCTGCACCAGGGGCTGCCGTTTCTGCAGCGTTCCCACGGGCCGACCAGGCCAATTGGATCCAGAAGAGCCCCGCAAGACCAGTGAAACCGTGGCAGCCATGGGTGTCGGCTACGTGGTCATCACCAGCGTGGATCGCGACGATTTGCCCGACCAAGGCGCCCAGCACTTTGCCGACGTGGTCGCCCGGTGCAAAGCGGACCACCCCGATCTCCTCGTGGAGGTCTTGACGCCTGATTTCAGCGGCGACACCGAGGGATTGCGCAAGGTCGTGGATGCCGGCGCCGACGTACTGGCACACAACATCGAAGCCGTGCGCCGCATCAGTCCCTTGGTGCGAGACAAGCGCGCCGATTACGATCAAACCTTGGCCGTTTTGAAGGCGTACAAGGACGTCGGAGCCCGCTACACGAAGACCAGCATCATGGTGGGCTTTGGCGAGACCGAAGATGAAGTCCGGGAATGTCTCGAAGACTTGCGCGCCGCTGACGTAGACATCGTCACGTTCGGCCAATACCTGCGACCCACGCAAGAAGCGCGCCATGTGCCGGTCGTGGAATTCGTCCACCCGGATCAATTTGCGCGGTACAAACAGATGGCGGAGGACATGGGCTTCCTGTACGTCGCCAGTGGCCCCCTCGTGCGATCCAGCTACAAGGCGGGCGAATTGTTCATGGAAGGCCTGATTCGCAACGAAAATCCGGCTCTCGACGCATGAATCTAGGGCACGCTTCCCTGGAGCCCTTGCGACCCGAGCACGCAAAGGAACTCCTCGACGCCGCCCAAGACCCCGCCATTTGGCGCTTCATGCCCAATCCCATGCCGGAATCTGTCGAAGCCATGGAGGCGTGGATTCAGATGCGCATTGGCGGCAGCCCGGACGATCCGTGCCATGTGGCAGGGACCGACCAATACGCATTCCTCGTGCGCGATGCCGACGGCACGGCCGCAGGCAGCACCAGCCTCTACGCTTTGGATCGCAACCAGAAGCGCGCCGAAATCGGCTGGACGTGGTATGGCACGCGCTGGCATGGAACCCTTCTGAACAAAGCCTGCAAGCGGTTGATGTTGGCCTGGGCCTTCGATGAATTGGGCCTGCGGCGGGTGCAGATGAAATGCGACGCGCGCAACACCCGGAGTTTCCATGCCATGGCGGCCCTCGGAGCCGTCCATGAAGGCACCCTAAGGCGACACGACATGATGTGGGATGGCCACATTCGAGACGCGGAATTGTTCAGCATCACGGACCTGGAGTGGCCGACCGTGCGTGCGCGGTTGGATGAACGGCTGCGATAGCGTTAAGGGACCAGACTTCCAGCAGCTTGCGTGGACATCGCCCAGTACCTGCCCACCATCCAGGTGTTTGGCCAAATCGCCTTGATTTCTGCTGCCATTTTCGCTGGGTACCAGTTCATGCTCCACCGTCGCGACCGCGACGAGCACAATGCTATCGAGGTCCTGACGCGGCTCACGAGCGCCGAATTTCGGCAAGCGTACGCGAAGGTGTGGGAACTCCCGTTGAACGCGGAAGCTAAGGACGTCGTCGAAGCCGGCCCCGACATGCACGCCGCGGTGGACAACGTGGCGATGACGTTCGAAATGATCGGCGTCATGGTCCACAAGAATATGGTCCCCATTGACACGGTGGACCAGGTGATCGGTGGTTTCCTGCGCGAATCTTGGCGCCGTTTGCAGCCGTTCATCGAGTACCAGCGCACAACGTATGGCAACCGTCGCATCGCGGAATGGTACCAATGGCTCGCGGAGCACTTGGCCCATGACACCCGTCGTAGCGTCGGCGCCTACCACGCGTTCAAGGATTGGAAACCCTAGGCGTCGCGGTACAACGCGAACTTCAGGTTCGTCACCTTCGACCAAACGCCGGCGTGGAGCTTCTCATCCTTGCCGGTGCGCGGTTCAATCACATCGAACGCTTCCTGGAGTTGGCCCAGATCTTCCACTTGGATGTCGATGTGCCATTCCGGCAAGTCGGCGCTGGACAGGCCAAGCATGCGGCGCTCCAGGTGCCAGCCTGCGACTTTCCCTGCGTCGCGCATGTGTCCCAGGAAGGCATCCATGGCGTCGATGAGGTCCTTGTCCTTGGTGCCGGGGCGCACGTCGAACCAGATGTGGTAATGCTTCACACGGGGTGATGCCATCGGCGGTTCTTGGCCTGACCGGCGAGGGCTCGGGGGCGCGTCGGAGGTGAACCGGTTCAGATTCCACGTTTCTGTCCATCCTTCCTGAAGCCCAAGAAGGCAACATGAATCTGCGTTCATGTTTGGTGCGCTCGACTTATACCCAACGCTGGTTTGGCGCCGCCATCGAGGCCACGCCATGAAACCGATCACGCTCCTGGAGAGCCGCAAGAAGGATCTTGGACTGGACCTATCCGACGAGGACCTGCGCCGGATGTACACCACCATGGTGCGCACCCGCAAAATGGACGACAAGCTGAACCTCCTGCAACGCCAGGGGCGCATCGGCTTCTACCTCGCCTGCACGGGTCAGGAAGCCATCGGCGTCGGAAGCGCCTACGCCATGGAGCAAGACGACTGGTTCTTCCCCCACTACCGCGACCAAAGCATTCCGCTCCTGAAGGGCATCGAAATGGAGCGCATGGTCCACCAATGCTTTGGCAACGCCAAGGACAACACCAAGGGCCGCCAGATGCCGGTCCACTACTCCTTCCGGGAGATCAACTACTACTCCATCAGCAGCCCCCTCGGCGTGCAGATCATCCAAGCCGCTGGCGCCGCCTACGCCCAGAAGGTCCGCGGCACGAAGGACGTCAGCATGGTATACTTCGGCGACGGCACCGCCAGCGAAGGCGACTTCCACAGCGGCATGAATTTCGCCGCCGTCACCAAGAGCCCGTGCATCTTCATGCTCGAGAACAACCAGTACGCCATCAGCGTGCCCCTCGACAAGCAGCACGGCAACACCAACCTCTTCGAGAAGGGCCCCAGTTACGGCATGCCCGGCGTCCGCGTCGACGGCAACGACGTCCTGGCCATGTACCAAGCCACCAAGGAAGCCATTGACCGTGCCCGCAACGGCGAAGGCCCCACACTCATCGAAGCCGTCACCTTCCGCATGGCCGCCCACTCCACCAGCGACGACCCCAGCCGCTACGTCAGCGACGAGGAATACGCCGAATGGAAGGCCAAGGACCCCATCGCCCGCTTCGAGAAGTATCTGCTGAAGAACGGCATCATCGACCAGGAGTTCATCGACCAAACCGCCAAGGACGGCGCTGCGGAAATCGACGCCGCCATCAAGGCCGCCGAAAAGGAAACCTGGCACCCCGAAGCCGACACGCTCTTCGAAGACGTCTACGCCGACCTGCCGCCGCTCATGCAAGAACAGCTGGAGCAGATGCGCGCCGACGTGGCCGAGAACGGCATCCCTGGAGGGCACCACTGATGTCCCGAGCGGAACGGCCCTCCTCGTCGCCGGCATTCCAGGCGGTGGTCCTCTAATGCCCACCATGACAATGATCCAGGCCATCACCCACACCCTGGATCAAGCCCTGGAGCGCAACCCCGACGTCTTGGTGTTCGGGGAAGATGTCGGCCACAACGGCGGCGTGTTCCGCGCCACGGACGGCCTGCAAAAGAAGCACGGCGAAGACCGCGTCTTTGACACGCCGCTCAACGAGAACCTCATCGTCGGCGCCGCCATCGGCATGGCTGCCTACGGCATGCGGCCCGTTCCCGAGATTCAATTCATGGACTACATCTGGCCGGCTTACGACCAGATTGTCAACGAAGCCGCCAAACTGCGCTACCGAAGCGGTGGCGAATACTGGTGCCCCATGACCATCCGCACGCCCTACGGCGGCGGCATCCGGGGCGGCCACTACCACTCCCAGAGCGGTGAGGCGCCGTTCACCTACGCTGCCGGCATCAGTGTCGTCGCGCCATCCACGGCCTACGACGCCAAGGGTCTGCTCCACGCGTCCATCGAGAACGACGACCCCGTCATTTTCATGGAACCCAAGGCCCTCTACCGCGCAGCCAAGGGCGACGTGCCCGAGGAATACTACACGGAAGAACTCGGCAAAGCCATGGTGCGCGAAGAAGGCGACGACATCACCCTCGTCTCCTACGGCTCGACGATGCCCATGACGCTGAAGGCCGCCGCTGCCGCCCGCGAACAAGGCGTCTCCTGCGACGTCGTCGACCTGCGCACCATCTACCCCTGGGACAAGCAAACCGTCCTCAGTTCGGTTCGCAAGACCGGCCGCTTGGTCGTCGTCAACGAAGCACCGCTCACCGGCGGTTTCGCCAGCGAAATCAGCGCCACCGTCGCCGAAGAAGCCATCGAGCACATGGAAGCCCCAATCAAGCGCGTGACGGGCTACGACGTGCCTTTCCCCTACACTCTCGAAGGGCTCTACATGCCCAACCCCAACAAGATCATGAACGCCATCGAATCGGTGATCAACTACTAGGTGACCAAAATGTTCAGTTTCAAACTCCCCGACATTGGTGAAGGCATCCAGGAAGGCGAGATCGTCACCTGGCTCAAGAATGAAGGCGACGCCGTCGATGAAGACGAACCGTTCGTCGAAGTCATGACCGACAAGGCGACCGTCGAGCTCACCAGCCCCCGCAAGGGCACCATTTCCAAGCTCTACTTCGGCGAAGGCGACATGGCCAACGTCGGCGACGTCATTGCAGACATTGACGACGGCGCCGGCGGAGCCCCCGCTGAAGCTGCCCCGGCTGCCGAAGAAGCGCCCGCTGAAGAACCGGCCCAGGAAGAGGAGAAGACCCTCTTCGAGCTGCCCAAGGAAGGCGCGGCTGTGACCAAGCAACTCAACCGTGGCAATGCCGCGCCCGCGGCGGCCCCCACTGCCAGCGTTCCGGAAGGCTACAAGGCCACCGCGGCGCCCGCTGTGCGCAAGTACGCCCGCGAAAAGGGCGTCGACATCCACCAAGTCCTCGGGACCGGCCAGAACGGCCGTGTGACCCGTGCAGACATCGACGGCTTTGCCGCCGGTGGGGCTGCCCCTGCAGCGGCTCCCGTTGCAGCCAGCACGTCGGGTGGATTCGGCTTCGACTACTCCAACGTCAAGTACAGTGTCGAGCCCGAGCGCGAGGAACGCGAGAAGGTCAAGGGCCTGCGCCGCACCATCAGCCAAGCGATGGCTCGCAGCAAGTACACAGCACCTCACTTCACGTACGTCGCCGAAGTGGACGCTGACGAGCTGGTTGCCTTCCGCAACAAGGCCAAGAACCTGGCCAGCGAACGCGGTGGCGCGCCGTTCAGCTACTTGCCGGTCATCACGAAGGCTGCCGTCGCGGCGCTCAAGCAGCACCCCGACATCAACGTCGCCTTCGATGAGAACACCGGCGAACTGGTCAAGAAGCACTACTACCACATGGGCATCGCCGTCGCCACCGACGCCGGCCTGATTGTCCCCGTGGTCAAGGACGCGGACACCAAGTCCATGTTCACCATCAGTGACGAAATCGCCGATCTGAGCGAGCGCACCCGCAACATGAAGGCCTCCGCGGAGGAACTCAGTGGCAGCACGTTCACCATCACGAGCCTCGGGAAGGTTGGCGGTGTCCTGGCGACGCCGATTCTCAACTACCCCGAAGTGGCCATCATGGGCGTGCACGAACTGAAGCAAGTGCCGGTCGTCAAGAACGGCGAAATCGCCATTGGATGGCGCATGAACCTCAGCTTCAGCTTCGACCACCGCATCATCGACGGCTACAATGGCGCCTTGTTTGCCAACACGCTGATCAAGTTCCTGGAAAACCCGGAACTCCTGATGTTGGAGAGCGCCTAGGATGGCTGGAACCTACGACGTCTGCGTCATCGGCGCCGGCCCTGGCGGCTACGTCGCCGCCATCCGTGCCGGCCAGCTCGGTCTCAAAACCGTCGTCGTCAACGATTCCATCGTCGGCGGCGTGTGCCTGAACTGGGGCTGCATTCCCAGCAAGGCCATCATCAGCACCGGCAAGCAAGTCAAGATGGCTCAGAAGGGCGGCCGCGGCATCGACTTTGGCCAAATCAAGGTCAACATGCCCGACGTCATCAAGCACAAGGACGGCGTCGTCAAGCAATTGACCAACGGCGTGGCAGGCCTCCTGAAGGGCAACAAGGCCGAGCACGTTCAAGGCCGCGCCACGTTCACCGCCAAGGACACCATCGAAGTTGTCAACGACGGCAAGAAGCAGACCATCAAAGCGAAGCACTTCATCGTCGCCACGGGCAGCTCGACCATCGAGATCCCTGGCTTCAAGTTCGATGAAAAGCGCGTCCTGAGCAGCACCGGTGCCCTGGAGCTTCAAGAAGTCCCCAAGCACCTCGTCGTCATCGGCGGCGGCGTCATCGGCCTCGAATTGGCCTGCGCCTACAGCAACCTGGGTTGCGAGAAGGTCACGGTCATCGAGATGATGGACCAAGTTGTGCCCGGCGTCGACGGCGAAGTGGCCAAGACGTTGGCTCGCCAGCTCAAGAAGAAGGGCTTCGACATCCACCTCGGCGCCCGCGCCAAGGAAGCCAAGCCCAGTGCCGAGGGCGTCAAGGTAACCTTCGAAGCCAAGGGCAAGGAAACCACGCTGGATGCCGACTACTGTCTCGTCAGCGTCGGTCGCCGCCCCAACACCAAGGACATCGGCCTGGAGAAGGCCGGCGTCAAGCTGGATGAGCGCGGCTTCGTGGTCACCGATGACCAGGGCCGTACCAATGTCCCGAGCATCTTTGCCATCGGGGACATCACCCACGGCCCGATGCTGGCTCACAAGGCGAGCAAGGAAGGCGTCGTGGCTGCGGAAGCCATCAGCGGGGACAAGGCCGTGGCCAAGGACTGGATCACGATTCCAGGCGTCATCTTCACGGATCCCGAAATCGCAACTGCGGGCCTCACCGAGGAGCAGTGCAAGGACCAGAAGCTCGACTACAAGGTCGGCAAGTTCAACGTCGGCGGCCTCGGCAAGGCCCTGGCAGACGGCGAGACGGATGGTTTCTACAAGATCATCGGCGAAGCCAAGTCGGACAAGGTCCTGGGCGTCCACATCATCGGACCCCATGCCAGCGACCTGATCTCGGAAGCCGTGCTCGCCATGGAAATGGGCGCAACCGTGGAAGACGTGGGCATGACCGTTCACCCCCACCCGACACTCGGCGAAGGCCTCATGGAAGCCGCGGAAGCCCTGCACGGCAAGTCCCCGCACACGATCAACCGCTAGGTTGGGTTCACTGCTCGTTCACGTGCTATGCGTGGTCGAGCGGTAGCGAGGGCCACGCCCCACGTGCAAACGTGCCGTTTGCCCGCATGCCTTCAACCGCGAAACCCGGTTCCACGTTTCCGACCCCATGGTTCGCAGCTGGAGCGACCGATGGGCGCTGCTCGTCTGGACGGTAGCCACCCTCGGATGTCTTCTCATGGGTGGGCCGTTGGGCTTCACCGTGGGCGCCGTGTGCGGCCTCGTCACCTTGTATGGGTGGGCGAAGCCAGGAACGCTGGTCTTCGCGTTCTGAGGGACTTATGTGGCCCATGGCATCTGCCGCAGCGTGAAGGCGCTGGTCATCGAGGGCGGCGGCATGAAGGCGGCCTACGCCAATGGCGTGCTCTCGGCCTTTGAAGCCGCTGGATTCCACCCCTGGGATCTCGTCGTCGGCACCAGCGCAGGCGGGGCGCTGGCGGCTTGGTACAGCGCGGGCCAGGCGCGCTACGCCGAAGGGACGTGGGCCTATGCAGCAGATCCTCGGATTCTGAGCTACAAGCGCGGATTGCTACGCCGAAGTCCGATCCTTGATCATGAAGCGTTGCTGGAGATCGTGTATCGGGAAGAACATCCACTGGATGTGGCGGCGGTGCAATCTGCCCGATGGCCCGTGATCGTGACGGCTTGCAATGTGCAGACGGGCGAGGTGCGCTATCAGGATTTACGCGAGGCCGATGTCATTGCCTGGCTCAAGGCAACGGGCCGCCTGCCCCTCGCGAGCGGACCGCCCGTGCCGATCGACGGCGAAACGTGGGTCGATGGAGGCACATGCGACCCTGTCCCGACGCGATACGCCTTGGAGCAGGGCGCAACGGAGTTGGTCTTGATCACAAACAAGCCCCCGGGACCCCGCCGCGCCGATCCAAAGCCCTTGGTTGCCTACACGTCTCGACGGTTTCCGGCGCTGCGCGACGGCATCGAGCAGCATCAGGAGCGCAAGGCGGCCGGTGTCCAGCTGGCCATGCAGCCCCCCAAAGGCGTCACGGGCCATGTGCTGTTTCCAAGTCAACCAACCCAAGTCTCGCGCTTGTCTCGAGATTTGCGAGCCATTGAGGCCGCCATCGAGCTAGGCCGCGCAGACGGCGAGGCATTCCTGAATTCAGAGGCTGCCGAGGCGCTTCTTGGCTAATCAGCCCGTTGGCACACGGATTCCGCAGGGAATGCTTCTACAATCGTAGCCTTTATTGCGAATGCCGTTTGGCCAGGTTCAAGGAGGGTCCAGGACCCATTTCGTCCAATATCAGACAACCGAGCCCCGAATTGTTGCACCTTTGCCATCACCTTCTTGACCCCAAGCACGCGGTGGTCGCCTCATGACCACGATTGCTGTCTTTGGAAGCCGCGGCTATCTCGGCCGCGAGCTGATGCGGTTGCTCCTCGAGCATCCCGCAGTCGACACCATTTTGCCTGTCAGCAGCGAAAGTGGCGCCTACCGCGATCACGTGCCCGGCTTTGCCGGCTGCGACCTCGACTTCTGGTCCCAGCAGGAAGCACTCGATGCCCAGGCCGACGTGGCCTTCTTTGCCACCGGCGCCGGCGTCGCCCGGGAACTGGCGCCCCAATGCCAAGGCACCGTCATTGATTTGAGCCGCGACCATCGCCAGGAAGCCCTCCAAGGGGGCGCCTGGTCCTACGGCTTGGCCGATATGGCGCCACCAACGGGCAACCGCATCGCCAACCCCGGCTGCTACCCGACCGCAAGCTTGCTCGCATCCCTGCCGGCTCTGGAAGCCGGCCTCGCCCAGGGACCCATGATTGTCGATGGCAAGAGCAGCATCAGCGGCGCAGGCGCGACCCCGCGCGACGACCTGCACTACCCGGCCGCCCACGACGCCGTGCGCGCGTACAAGGTGCTGGGTCATGACCATCAAAGCGAAATCGCAGGCAAAGCCGGCGCCAAGACCCGCTTCACTCCGCACCTCGTGCCCATGGGTCGCGGTCTGCTTTCGACGGTCTACCTCCACACCGACCACGAAGCGACCGAAGTCCAGGAAGCCTATCGCCAGGCCTACGCCGATGCGCCATTCGTGCATTTTGGCCCCGAGCCAGACACGAGTCACGTCATTCACACGAACCACGCACAAGTGGCCGTGGACGTCGACGACGGCATCCTCGTCGCTCGCTGCGCCATTGACAACTTGCGCAAAGGCGGCAGTGGCCAAGCCATCCAGAACATGAACCACGTACTCGGGCTGGATCCCACCACGGGCCTGACCCACGCAGGAGGTGGCCCATGAGCCCACAACTGCTTGCCCCAACCGGCCTCCAAGTCCAAGGGTTCCGCAGCATGGGCGTCGCCACCGGTGTCAAGAACGGCCGACCCGACCTTGCACTCATCGTCAGCGACGTCCCCGGCACGGTCGGCGCCGCGGTATTCACGCAGAACGCCTTCGCGGCTGCTCCAGTCCACCTAGGCCGGCAGCACGTGGCCGATGGGCACCTGCAAGCCATCGTGATCAACGCCGGCAACGCGAATGCATGCACGGGCCGCCAAGGCCTGCGCGACGCCCTCCAGATGTCTCAAACGACGGGAGACGCCCTCGGGATTGCGAAGGAGCAAGTCTTGGTTTGCAGCACGGGCATCATCGGTCGGCCCATGCCCATGGACAAAATCCTGCCCGGCATCACGCAATGTGCCCAGCGTCTTGACGAAGGCACAGGCCAGGAGGCCGCCCACGCCATCTTGACGACGGACAGCGGCCCCAAACAGGCCCTGCGCCGTTTCACCGCCAACGGCCACGAATACACCATTGCAGGCATCGCCAAGGGCGCAGGCATGATTCACCCCAACATGGCGACCATGCTCGGCTTCCTCGTCACGGATGCTCCGGTCGCCCGGCGTGCCATCCAACCGGCATTGCAGCAAGCCGTCGATATGAGCTTCAATCAGATCAGCGTCGATGGCGACGAATCCACCAACGATACGTGCGCCATCCTGGCCAACGGCGCCGCCGCCGGGCCGACGCTCGAGCCCGGACAGCCAGGTTGGGACGCCTTCATGACCACGCTGCAAAGCATCTGCGTGGACCTGGCCAAGCGCATTCCCGCTGATGGCGAAGGTGCCACGCGACTCTTGACGTGCCACGTCGAAGGCGCGCAAGATGACCCAACCGCCCGCCAACTGGCGCGCGCCGTCGTCAGCAGCACGCTCGTCAAAGCCGCACTCCACGGCGCGGACCCCAATTGGGGCCGCGTCTTGGCCGCCTTGGGCCAGACCCAGCGCGACTTGCCCGCGAGCATTGATCTGCACGTCGAAAGCAACCTGGGCAGGCACGCCCTGTTAATCGACGGCGAGCCGCAAGATCTGGGGCCGGCCCATGAGGTCTTGCAAGCCCCCGAAGTCACGTTCCAATTACGTGTCGGAGACGGCAATGGTTCCGGCACGGCTTGGGGCTGTGACATCACCGAGGATTATGTGACGTTCAACGCGGAGTACAGCACATGAGCGTGATCAAGCTCGGCGGGGCAGTTTGCCTCCAAGACGAGGTCCTCGATGAAGTCGCCCGCACTTGGCACGACCATGGCAACTTGACGCTCGTGCACGGCGCTGGACCCCAACTGGACGACGCCCTGCAACGCCTCGGCCCCACCATCCGCCTGCGCGGACTCCGTGTGACCTCACCGCAAGCTGCGGCCGCCGCTCGCCGCGTCCTGGACGACGTGGGCAGCCAAATGGCCAAGGCCCTGCGCCGCAGAGGCGTTCCGGCCATCCATGTGCCCGCAAGCCTCCGCCTCTTCAATGCGATCTGCCGCCCAGACCCTGGGTTGGGCCGCGTCGGCCATCAAGTCCAGTTTGATGCCGCCGCGATGCGCCGCGTGGTCGGGCCGGATGCCGTCGCCGTCGTGACGCCTGTCGCTTGGGATGACATCGGCCCCCTGAACATCAATGCCGATGAGGGTGCGGCAGCTCTGGCGCAGGGCATTGGCGCCGAGCGTCTCGTGCTGGCCACGGATGTCGCCCACGTGCATGACGAAGCTGGCGAACCCATCGCGCGGATGGACGTCGCCACGGCGCGGGCATTCCTTGCCAGTCCGGCCGCCCAAGGTGGCATCATTCCCAAAGTAGAAGCCGCCCTCGCCGTACTGGATGCCGGCGTACCCGAGGTTCGCATCGGCTCGGTTGCCTGCGCGGCTGGCATCGGCGGGACGTGCTTCATCCCTGGATAACGGTGTCCAGAATCTCCATGGCCTCGTGGAGGTCGCGCTTTTCGAGAAGGAACATGTTGTCCTTGTGACAACTGACCACATCGAGCATGTTGATGCCCCGTTCGCTGAGGCTGCTGACCAAGAAGCTGAGGATGCCGGGCACCTCTTCGACGAGGCTGGGACTGCGGACGTTGAGCTCCACGAGGCCTGCGCGCTGCTCGATGACCTCGTCATCCCCTAGGATTTCCTGAACTTGGGCGACGAGGTTCTCATCGAGGATGATTGTGATGGCCTCGCTGCCGTGGAGCACGTGGACGGGATCGAGGCCCTTCATGGCCGCCATGGCCTTGTCGAGTCGCGCCATGAGGCGCCAACTGCTGCGAACGCGAAGCACCGCGACCCGGGTCCGTACTTCGAGTTTGGATCGATCCAAGACCTTGCGGATGGCGGCTTCGTAGCCGGCTTCTTGTTCGCGGGGGCGGTAGCGCCGGCACGCCACCAGAATGGCATCTTCCTTCTCGACGCCCGTCGCCTCCTGAATGCGGCGTGTCAGGGCGCTCAGGTTGACGATGCCCAGGGCGAGTGCGTCGCGCACCACGGGATGGGTGTCGATGTAGGATCGGACCGTACGTGCGACGGAGGCCATACACAGACCAGCAAATGTCCTGTTTTAGACATGCATGTTCGGTTTCGTCGCATGTCGTCCATCCCCCTTATCATGCCCACGAGCCAGCTGGTGCCATGGTTCAGCATATCCTCCTTGCCTACTCCGGCGGCCTCGACACGTCCGTCGCCATCCATTGGCTCAAGCAGCACCACCATGCCAAGGTCACGTGCGCCCTCATCGATGTGGGCCAACCCTTGCCCGGCATCGAGGACGCCAAGGAGCGAGCCCGCCAGAATGGCGCCGAAGCGATTCACATCGTCGATGCCAAGCAAGCCTTCGTTGAAGACTACCTCGCCCCCGCGATTCAGGCCAACGCCCTGTACGAAGGCGCCTACCCGCTTGCGACCGCCCTGGCGCGGCCCTTGATTGCCAAGGAATTGGTTCACCTCGCGGCGCAAGTCGGGGCGGATGCCATCGCCCACGGCTGCACCGGCAAGGGCAACGATCAGGTGCGCATCGAATGCGGCATTCACGCGCTCGCCCCCAACTTGACGGTCCTTGCACCGCAGCGAAGTCACCCCATGACGCGGGACGAAGTGCTTCGGTACGCGGACCAACACAACCTCGCCCTCCCCCCTGCCAAGAACAGCCCCTACAGCATCGATGAGAATCTCTGGGGCCGCTCGGCTGAAGGCCACGACATCGAAGATCCGGCCAGCATCGTCCCCGAGGCCGCATACGCATGGACCCAAGCACCACAAGCCGCTCCTGAGACGCCAGGCACCGTGGCCATCCAGTTCCAAGGCGGCATCCCCGTGGCCTTGGATGGCGTTGCGCTGCCCCTGGAGGCCTTGATCGCGAAGCTCAATGAATTTGCAGGCCACCATGGCGTCGGCCGCATCGACCACGTCGAGAACCGCTTGGTGGGCATCAAGACCCGCGAGGCGTACGAAGCCCCCGCCGCGACGGCCATTCTGGTGGCCAAAGCGGCCTTGGAAAACCTCACGCTGACTCGCGACGAGGCGCATCTCAAGCCCCAGCTGGAGCAAACGTTCGCCAACCTCGTCTACGACGGCAAATGGTTCCACCCCGTGATGCAACCGGTACAGGCGTTCATCTCCGCCGTGCAACAACATGTCACAGGAATCGTGACCCTGCAACTCTACAAGGGCCAGGCGATGGCCATCCGCAGCACCAGCAAGCAGGCACTCTTCGATGAGGCGCTGGCGACGTACAAGGACGGTGACGCATTCCACCACCAAGCCGCGGAGGGCTTCATCGAACTCTGGGGCCTGCCCCAAGTGGTCGCCAACAAGACCCGAGCCAAGGCCCAACTTGACCTTGAGGCGAGCTGGTGAACCCCGTCTGGGCGACTCGGACAGGCCAAGATGCGTCCGAATCATTTCTTGCATACTCGGAGACAACGCAGGACGATGCACCCTATCTTACCCATGACATCGTAGGGTCCATCGCACACGTCATCGGCTTGGCCCACGCCGACCTGCTCACCCAAGGCGAAGCCACCCGATTGATCCAAGGCCTGCAAGACGTCCCCGCCGATTTGCCCCTCAATCCAGCGCTCGAAGACGTCCACATGAACCTGGAAACGCACCTCACCGCGACCCTGGGTGACGTGGGCAAAAAGCTCCACACGGGCCGCAGCCGCAACGACCAGGTTGCCACTTGCCTCGTCCTGCACGCCCGCCAAGGCCTCTTGGCGGTCGCGACGCAAGCTCAAGCCGTGGCGCAGGCACTCACCGAGCAGGCGAAGAGGCACCAGCAAACGCCCTGGGTGGCGACGACGCACGGACAACCAGCCCAGCCCGCCACGCTCGGATTCCTGCTTGCCGCCCATGCATTTCGATTCCAGGCGCTCGCCCAACAGGCCAGCCATGCATTCGACACCATCGGCCAAAGTCCACTCGGCGCCGGTGCCGTCGCCGGGAGCACCCTGCCGCTGAATCCCGCATTCACGGCCCAGATTCTTGGCCTGCGAGCGCATCGCAATGCCCTCCTGTCCACGGGCACCCGCGACACGAGCATCACGGCGATTCACGTCGCTGGACAGGCGGGCTTCCTCGCCGCGAGTTTGGCCCAGGATTTGCTGCAACTCTTTGGCAACGGCCACATGCAATTGCCCCACGGCTTCACGACCGGCAGCAGCCTGATGCCACAGAAGCGCAACCCCGACGCCCTGGAGCTGATCCGAGGCCATGGCAAGACCCTGGCTGCCCTTCCCGCCACCGCCATCGGCCTCGCATCCGGCCTCGGACTTGGCTACATGCGCGATTTGCAGGCCATGAAGCCCATCCAAACCCAGGCCCTTGGTCAATCCACCGTGACCCTGCAGGTGCTGGCGCAAGCCATCCATGGCGCCACGCTTGAGGTACCCGAAAACGTCCTGGAAATCCCTGGCATCACCGCCACAGATGCCGCCGAAGCGCTCGTGGCTGCCGGCATGCCGTTTCGGGATGCATATCAGGCCCTTGCAGCCGCATTCCAGGCCGTGGAGCAAGGCGCGACCCCGGAAGCCGCGCTGCATGGCCAGGATTTGCCTCCTGCGGCCCTCGAAAGTGCCCTGGCAGCCCTCAAGGCCGATCCGGGACGCCGCGCGACGTTGGGCGGCCCCGCACCGGTGCAAGTCGCCCTCCAAGTCGAGCAACTCCATGCCGCGGCCGCAGCCCTCGCGCCCATCTTGGCAGCGATGCAGGCATCCGTGGATCAAGCAACAACCCTGGCCATGACCCCTGCCGAGGAGCTCCTTGCATGATCCAGCTGCAACAGCCCCGACATGTCGGCGGTATGCAAGATTTGGATGGCCAAATCCCTGCCATTCTACGCACCGGACATCGGCTCAGGGCCCTTGCCAGGACACCTCGACTTCTCGAAGGCAAGACCATCATTCTGCTCTTTGAGAAGCCCAGCACGCGCACCCGAATCAGTTTCGAAGTCGGCGTACGGCGCCTGGGAGGCATCGCAGTCACCATGGATGCGGCGACCAGCCAGTTGGGCCGGGGCGAGAGCCTCGAAGACACCGCGCAAGTGCTGAGTCGTTACGGAGATTGCATCGTCTACCGGGCCGCAAGCCATGCCCATTTCACGGAATTTGCGCACTATGCCACGGTGCCGGTCATCAATGCCTTGACCGACCGAGAGCACCCATGCCAAATCTTGGCGGATTGGATGGCCTTGGACGCAGCCGCAGGCCTGCAAGGTCGCCGCCTGGCATACGTGGGTGATGGCAACAATCTCTGCCATAGCTACCTGTTGGGCGCCCCCATGGTGGGTCTCGACATTGAGGTGGCCACGCCACCAGATTTCGCGCCAAACCCCGACATCGTTGCGGCTGCACAGCACTTGGCCAAGCGACACGGAACCCTGGTTCGATGCGGCCATGACCCGGCTGCGGCGGTCCGCGGCGCGCACGCCGTCGTCACGGACACATGGATCAGCATGGGCGACGAGGACGAGGCACGCGCCCGGCTCGACGCGTTTC
>JBMZJT010000022.1:0-7721 GCA_049617695.1 Thermoplasmatota archaeon
AGGCTGTTGCCGTCCTGGGGCGTGTAGCAGTAGCCGACGACGCGCTTGCCGCCTTCGAGGACCTTGACGGTGTCGTTGACGAGCACGGTCTGGTTGTAGATGCGGCCCATGTAGCCGTGGTCGCGGCCGAAGGCGAAGACGCTGTTGGCGCTCTTCTTGTGCGTCGTGGACAGGGACGGGTCGGCCTCGAAGTGGTCGATGATCTCCTGTTCCGTGGTGGGCTGCTTGAGGCGGAGGTCGAAGTACAGCGTGTGCATGTACTGCGTGGGGACCTTCATGGCCGTGCTGAACAGCTTGAGGTCGAGGCCCTTGGTCTGGTACAAGTGCCAGACGTCGCGGGCGTGGTGGGTGCCAAAGTCGCCGTCCTTGTGGGCGCCGACTTCCGGGGCACCGATGTTCTTGTCTTCGTAGATGTCGCTGCCGCGGCGGATGCAATTGAAGTTGCCTTCCACGAGATTGTCGTCGCCATGGCGCAGGGCAATGGCGTTGATGACGGCGCTCATGTTGTGCGTGTTGCAGCTGACGATGTGGACGAAGCGGTCTTCGGCGGGGTCGATGACGTCTTCGTTGATCCAGCGGCAGTACTGCTTGCCGAAGCCGAATTCACTGCCCTGGGCCAGGAAGCCGCGGCCGGGCTCGTCGTACTTGGAGTAGAACTTCTCCTTGTTGGAGTGGCCCCAGCCGCTGGGGGTGCAGTCGATGACGACGGTGGCGCGCTGGATGGCTTGCTCGGTCTCGTAGGAGACGGGCATGCCGAGCTTTTCGAAGTCGGCCTTCTTGTTGTCGTTGCAGGCCAACTTGGCGCCGCGGCGAATCAAGGCCTGGATCTTGGAGCGGTCGGTGAGTTGCGGCGTGTGCTTGTTGAAGGTGACTTCATCGATGCCAAGCTCTTCCTTCTTGTCCGAGAACAGCGCGATGAGGGGTTCACCGATGGTGCCGGTGCCGACGATGTGGACGATCTTTGCCATGGTTGCTCCAGGCCCGGGGCCTTGGCGGCGCGACAGGGGGCCGCTTGATAAATGCCCGGGCGCCCCTTCCGCTGGAGCCATTTTCATTTTGCCCGGCCATTCACGCGGCTCCACCATGCAAGCTAAGTAGCAAAGGACGCGGCTTCTTGGGTGATGACGCCGAAATTCCTGGTTCTTGCCCTCTTGGCGGTCGCATTTTCTGGCTGCGTGGATGAACTTCCTGGCCTGGAACCGTCCCATGAACACGCCGACGGGGCAAGCCACGGGCACGGCGAGGAATCCCACGCTGACGCCGGCCATGAGGTGGGCCACGAGGCCATGGATGGGCACGACATGCACGCTCAGACCGGAATGGAGCGGCCGTTCTTCGGCGTCGCGAAGGGTCGCGTACCGACGGCCCAAGAAGCGGCGGACTTCGAGCAGGTCAGCAGCATTCGCATCGTCGGCGACGAGGGCTTCCGGCCTGCGGCGTACATCAGCAGCGGCGCCGGCACCATGGGCGACCCGTACGTCATCGAGCGCATCTACGTCGCTGGCGACTTGTGGCTCCAAGACACGGATGCCTGCTTCGAAGTGCGCGAGGTCTACATCGGCGGGCAGCTCAGCCTCAACTGGAACGGCATTTGCGCCTGGGTCCACCACAGCTACATTCATGATCTGCGCGTCAACGAGAACATTGCTCGCGACGGCTACGCCACGGGCGGCATCATTGAGCACAACAAGATCGGATTCATCGGCCAACTGCGCCACTACGACGGTGAATTCCGCCACAACGAAGTCGGTCCTCGCCCCGCGACGGCGCCGTTCGACCCCATCCTTGAGACGACGCCCCTGCTGGCCCAAAACCTGCTCGTGGCCAACATTGACGGTTTCAACCAGGGCCTGATTCACCACAATACGTTCCACGGCAGCGTCGACCTGGACTTCCACGGCCACCACCACGGAACCGGCTTCTTCGCGCCCCACAGCCACTACCACGGGGACAACAAGAGCCGCGGCATGGACCACGATCACACCAAGCGGTGGACCAGTGTGCAATTCACGGACAACATCATCATCGACCACGAAGGCTACGGTCTGCGCTACGACGACCGGAACCACCGCGGCGACGACCGCGTGGCGAACTCCGAACAAGAAGAGACCCTCGACCTGGACCACGTGCACCGCACGCAGATCGACATCCTGCGCAACACCATCAAGGGCAGTGGCATCTGGGTGGATATCTTCAACGCGGACGACCAGAAGCACAAGGAACGCAACGACGGTTGGCTCCACATCCAGGACAACACAATCGAACTGCAACACCGTGACACGGGCCCGTTCGGCCTGATGGGTGCCAACTACGATTGGCACATTGGTTTGCAGTTGGACGTTGTCAAGGAAGCCGAGATCCTCGTCCACGGCAACACCTTCCGCTTCGAATCCGGCACTGCCAGCGGGCCCGCGGCGATGTTCACGCCCGCGCCCGATGCCATCGCCATCGAAGTGCGCACCCTCAAGGACAGCTGGCTCAGCATCCAAGACAACCAAGCGACTGGCTTCGATGTTGGTGTGCACGGACTGCGCTGGAGCGATGTGGATTGGACCTGGTCTAGTAACGACTGGGGCCTCGCCACCGAACTGCGTGCCGACGATTCGGTTCCCATGCCAAACTAGCAGAAACGACCACAATCGTTGTGTGCCGCAGGCACCGTGGCGTCCCTATGCGCTTGGTGGTCCTCATGCTCATTCTCGTTGCTTTGGCGGGATGCTCTGGCAGTGAATCCCCTGATGATGGGGAACGCGAAGGACACGCCGCCCATGGCGGTGGCGAGATGGCACAGAAGCCCGAATGGCAAGTGGGCCAATACTGGAGCTACACTGACCAAGATGGCACCGCATTCAGCATCGTCGTTACCGATGATTTGGGCAGCGAATGGCTTCTGCTCAACAGCGAATTGTCCAACGCGTGGTTCGACTGGATGTTTGACGTCTCCTTCCTCGGCCCCATCCAGAAGTCGGACCTCAGTGGCAAGCAAGGCAACGACAAAGTGCGGTTCTTCGACTTCCCGCTGGAGCATGACAAGCAGTGGAACACAGACTGGGATGGCGCCACGCGGACGGTCATCGCCCACGCCATGGACGATGGCAAGTGGCACCTCGCTGTCCGCGCCGAGCCCAGCAGTCAGGATGCCTTTGCTGAAATGCTGTATGATCCGTCCATCGGTTGGTTCGAGTCCATGATCTTCTACGATGAGAATGGCACCGAGCAGTATGTCTTGACGCTCACAGGTTCCAGCGACAACTACGTCGGCAACGTGCACCGATATGTCAGCGTCGACAACGTTGGCAGCTACACGCTGAGTGGTCCTGGAACAAGCCAAGCAACCTTCAATGCTGGAGAACAGCAAGAGATGGCCGTGGACTACGTGACCGACTGCGGCACGTCTCCCGGGCAGATTTTGGGTGGCTTGATGCCGCCCAACGAAGACGGGTCGGCGCAGCCGACTCCGCCCATTCCAGAGGCCAATGAACCCGAGTGGGGCTTCAATCAGGCCTGCCCTGGCGGCGGGCTGGATGAAGGTCAAGTGGTCTTCCCGTCCACGCCGGGCATGTGGCGCTGGGATGGTGCCGTCGTGAATGCTGATGGCAGCTTCGACATCCAAGTTTCTCTGCGTGCCTACGAGACGTTCACCTTCTAAGCCAGAAGCGACTCGCGCGCCACGTGAGCGGGACCCGCTGGTACCAAGAACGTCGCCGCGACGGGTACTACAAGCAGGCCAAGAAAGAGGGCTACCGCGCCCGCTCAGCGTACAAGCTCAAGCAAATGCAGGAGCGATTCAAGCTCCTCAAACCGGGCCAAGCCGTGGCCGACCTTGGCTGCGCCCCTGGCGGTTGGAGCCAAGTGCTCGTCGAACTGGTGGCGCCTGACGGCGTCGTCATCGGCGTCGACTTGCAACGCACGCGCCCCATCGATGGCGCCCAATTCCTGCAAGGGGACTTCACCAAGGAAGCCACGCACCAAGCGCTGAGCGACATGCTGGCCGAAACCGGCCGCGCCGAATTGGACGCCGTGGTGAGCGACATGGCGCCGGACATGAGTGGCAACTACGACCTGGATCAGGTCCGCAGCGTCCACTTGTGCACGATGGCCCTGCATTTTGCCGACCGGCACCTCAAGACCGGCGGCGTGTTCCTGTGCAAGGTCTTCGAAGGCGCCGATTTCGTCGAGTTTCGCGACGACGTGCGCAAGCGGTACAAGCGCGTGCAGCAATTCCACCCGCCTGCTAGTCGCAAGCAATCCAGCGAAGTGTACCTCTACGCCTACGGCTTCAAGGGTGCGCCCGAGGACGATGAAATCGCGGAGCCGGCGCCGGAACCAGTTCGCCACGAGCGCCTTGCCCCGCGTCGCCGCAGCCGGGCCCAAGCAGAAGCCGACGCGGACGGCGAAGAATAGCTACCAAACGGCGCGGATGGCGTTCAAGTCGGCATCCGTCCGGATGCCTTGAGGGTCCATGTGCGTCGGCGCTGCCACGTAGCCTGCATCGCGAAGCCGTTGCATCAAGACCTCGCGCTTGGGTGCGTCCACGTTGAAATGGCGACGCAAAGCGCCCAATTCGAACCAAAATGCAGGCGCCGAGGCTTCCGCTTGCATCACCGATGCCATGCGCCACGAGGCATCGTCAACGCCCGGGACCTGCTGCCAACTCGCAAGGGTCTCTGCGTCATGCAAGGGCCCGGTCCAAGCGGGGCCGCTGCCCGTGCCCCAGATGGCTTGCCCGCCGTCGCCCATGGACACGTGTCCCAGGGATTTGCCGCACCGATCGGCCGCTTGTTTCCCGTCCCGGATTCTCAGGATGACGCGCATCCAATGGCCGCCCCACACGGAGAGGACTGGCCATGCGGCCCGGTCGAAGCGGCCTGCCGCGCGCAAGGCAGTTCCGGCCAGGATGCGCAGGCCCAATTCTGCGCTCCAAGGCGCAGACTTCAGCCGGTGTTCGGCGCCGTAGCGTCGGCGGCACACGCGGGGGTAGGTGCCGCTCAGCGCAGCGGTGTCCGTGGCCGTGATGCACAAGAGACCATTGTGGCGCGTGGCGCGCACGGCGGCGTCCAGAAACGGCGTGGGGCTGCCAAACGGATCGACGTCGATGACATCGAAGCGTTGGCTGGCCAGGAACCGATGCGCATCGTCGTGATGGATGTGCAACCGAGCCGGGTCGATGGCGTTGGCCTCGCGTCCCTCATGCATCGCCTGGACGGCTTTGGGGTCCGCGTCGTTGGCATGCACTGTGAGGTCGGCGTCGAGCCGGGCCAAGCGCAGGGCGCGCGCGCCGGTGCCGGCCAGGACATCGGCCACATCAATGGGTCTGCCACGGCCACGGGCGTAGGCGTCCACCAGCATCATGCTGAGGTCGCGGTTCAACCGCATGGCTGGATTGAAGAACGCGGAGTCTGCACTGCGCGCCTTTGGGCCTCGGGGTGTGCCCGGGGCGGCGACAAGCTTGGTGCCGCCCTCTTCCATCAGTAGTACGTGGTCTGCATGTGGTCCTTCAGCAGCTTCTCAATCTTGTACGGCAGGAGGTTTTTGTTCACAGCCGTGACTTCGAGAATGCGCACGTCGTCGCGGCGCCGAAGGTCCTGCAAGAGCGGGTTGCGGCTCTTCTTGTGCAGGGTCATGATGATGGGCTTGGGGCAGTCAAGGGCTTCCTTGACAACGGCGTTGAACGCCTCGGAGTGCATCTCCATTTTGCCCACTTCGTCAATGATGATGATGTCGACCTCTTCGTCCAGCATGGACTCGCGGATGGCGGCGACGCCGATGCGGTCCAGGACTTCGGTGTCGACATAGTACATGCCGTCGTCGGTTTCGGTCTTGTTACGTTCGCAGCCTTCCTTGTTGGCAAATTCCTTGCTGCTGAACACTTCCTTGTCGCCGGTTTCCCAGTTCTCGACGTAGAAGCCGATGCGCTCGCCGTTCGGGTCTGGACGGTAGGCGCGTGTGATCATTCCGCCGACGATGAAGTCGTCGCGTTCGAGTTTGCGGCAGATGGCGGCTAGCGTGGCCGTCTTGCCTACGTTCGGCAGCCCCGTGATGCCGATCTTTGGCTTGGTCTGATGCATGACGCTCCCCTAGTGATTGTGTAGTATGGCGTGGCCTTACTAAAGCGGATTGACGCGTGCGGGCGTGTTTTTCGGCCCTTGGTCGCCTGGTCTTACGCAACGTTCCGAGCGGAGCAGAGCGTTTCACGAGGCCAAAAAATCCGGCCTTGGTGACTGGTTCTTGGGTGTCCGTGCCACTTGAAGATTCCCCGCAACCAAGGTGATGGCGACCGGTCAGGTGATATAGCGATGAGCGGGAAACATGGGGCTTGGTCCTATGGTCCTCATGGCACGAACCGGACTTTTGGTGCTCTGCACCCTCTTCCTTCTGCCCCACGCAAGTGCAATCTCCATCGATCTTCTTGGCCAAGGTCGTGTGGACATTGCCGAAGACAGGCTCGCCTGCGCCCACGTCCATCCTGGATTGCTGGACGCTGCCACGCTGCGGGCCTCTGCATGCGCAGATGCGTCCGCTGATGGCGTGGACGTCGACGCGGCGGCCTCTGCAGGCGCAGCGGGCATCGCCGCTGGCGCCTTGGCCCACGCCGACGTCGGAGCCGATGGCGCTCATGCACACGCCTTGGCAGCCAGTGACGGCGCCGTTCCCGTCGGATTGGCCGCGGCTGGCGCCATCGACGACGAACCCGGCATCGCCGCATACGGTGAAGCGGCCGGAACGCCGGTGGGTCCCGTCCAAATCCCTGAAGAGCAGGGGATTCTCGAACGAATCGGCTCCTGGCTTCGTAGCTGGTTCTAGATAAATCCAGGCGGCCGGGGAGGAGGTCCAACATCCGGGTCGTCATGAAGCGGCCACGCCGATGGTTCCTTGTGGCTGCCTGGATGACCTTCTTCTCCGTCTTTCTTTCCTTGACTGCCGTTGGTGGCGGCGTGGCCGTGTATGCCCTTGGCCATGAAGCCGTCGCTGATGAAATCGGCTCGGCGATTCTGCAATTGGATGATATGCGGTCTTTCGAGATCGCGGATTACGAAAATTTGGAGCAAGGTGACTTGTGCCGGGTGGCTGACGCGCCCCCCGCGGCGGTGCCTGCCGGTTTCCGCCTGGATGTGCGCCACGCCGACGGCAAAACCGTGGACGTACAGGCCGCCCGGGAAGCCGTCGAGGCGGCCATGCCGATGATTCCGTGGAGTGGATCGACTGCGGCCGTGGGTATCGACGTCGTCGTCGTGGACGAGGATTTGCACTTCGAAGGCGCTGACATCGCCGGCATCGCCTGCGGCATGGATATTCTCATCGAGGAACGCTACCTCCTGACCAGCACGCTGCCCCACGAAGTGGGCCATGTGCTGGGCCTGCCCCACGAAGATGGCTCCTACATGCAAGTCGGCCGCAATCCGGGCAAGCCCTCGGAATGGGCCAAATGGAATCTCGATCAGCAAGTCCACTTGCTCCAATTCCAAGTCGCCGGATTGCCCTGGCCCGAGCGCATGGAGGGCGAAGAGGCTGACGAACATCTGCACGAATCTGGGTGCGGGTGTGGGGCCCACTGAAGCAAAGGGAAAAGGAAGGAAGAGAGAATCGCCCTGGATTACAGGACGATATCGATATCGAGGCGCTCAGCGAGCCCCCTAAGCTCCGACGCGAAGCGTCGAAGCTCAGGGTCCGGCTCGCTGTGCTCGCCTGCTACCCGAACGTCGTCATCTCCACCGTGCTTA
>JBMZJT010000022.1:7731-22486 GCA_049617695.1 Thermoplasmatota archaeon
GGCTCGATGCGCTGTTCAACAACGCCGGCCTGATGGCGCTGCCGCGGCGCGAGACGGCCGACGGCTTCGAGATGCAGCTTGGGGTGAACCACTTCGGCCACTTCGCGCTGGGTGCGGCGTTCGCCGCTCAGGATGCTGGCGATGTAGATCGCAGCTGCCGCGACACCCGTCGGGCCACGGCCGGACGTCAGTTCGCGGTCTGCGGCCTGCTTCAGGATGTCGATGGTCTTCCCTTGGACATCACCGCTCAGCTTCAGCTCGGAGCAGAAGCGGGGGATGTAGTCCTGGGGCGCCGTCGGCATCAGCTTCAGCTTCAGCTCGCGAGCGATGAAGCGGTAGGTGCGGCCGATTTCCTTGCGGGACACACGGCTGGCGTCCGCGATTTCATCGAGGGTGCGGGGCACGTCGCACTGGCGGCAGGCGGCGTACAGAGCAGCCGCGGCGACACCTTCGATGCTGCGACCGCGGATGAGGTTCTTCGTGACGGCGCGGCGGTAGACCATGGCAGCCGTTTCACGGACGTTGCGAGGCAAACCCATGCCGGAGGCCATGCGGTCCAGTTCGCTCAAGGCGAAGGCCAAGTTGCGCTCCGTGGCGTTGCTGACACGAATGCGGCGCTGCCACTTGCGCAGACGGTAGAGCTGGGCGCGGTTGCGCGTCGGGATGCTCTTGCCGTAGGAGTCCTTGTTCTTCCAACCGATCATCGTGGAGAGACCCTTGTCGTGGATGGTGTAGGTCATCGGGGCACCGACACGGGCACGCTTCTCGCGTTGCTCGCTGTCGAAAGCACGCCATTCGGGACCTTGGTCGATGAAAGCATCGTCCAGGACGAGACCACAAGTCTCGCACACCATCTCACCGCGCTCATAATCGGACTGGATGTGGTCGGAGCCACATTCCGGGCAGGTCGTGATTTCTTCGACCTTTTCCTTCTTCTTCTCCACCATGCGGTTTCAACTCCACGCCCTGGCTCTTGGCTAAAAGCCTTGTCCAGGGCCCTTGGGTCAACGAGGATTGATTGAATTAGATAAGCATTGCGGGCATTTTCCGAATCTGCATATAAGCGACCTCGGTTTTTTCGGCGAAGTCCTCTTGAACAATGCGTTTCGGTTTCGGGGCCGCGTCGGGCTTTCATCCCGTACTGTCCCTCAAAAAGAATAGCTTCAAGGACGCCCCACCAGTCGACGCGTGCCGTGTCCGACGAGCAGGTCTCCGCCATTGGTTCCGACCTGCGTGAGCCCGGACCCAGTCATTGGATTGCCCAAGAGCGCTTGGAGCCTGGCCCACCACCCAACTGGTGGCGCGCCGCCGCCTACGGCCTCGGTGTCCTCGTCACCGTCGCATTGCTGGCCTTGGCCGGCACCCCCGAAGACCGCCTGCAAGCCGAAACCACCTACCAGGAAAGCGATGGCTTCCTGCAAGGCATCCAAGCACTGCTGGGCGTCACGGGCGCCCGCGCCATTTCGGCTCTCAGCGCCGGCGTCGTCGTCGCCAGCACCGCCTGGATTGCCCGGCGGCTCTTTCACCTCCAGATTCCGGCGCTCCTGGCCGCCGTTCTCGTTGCCATTGACCCTGGCATGTTGACCCAAGCACGACTTGCCACGCCGGTCCTGCCTGCCCTCGCCGCCAGCACGTGCGCCCTCGCCCTGTTCTTGAGCAGGCGGCCTCGCGATCACTGGTGGGCGAGTGGATTGCTGGCCTTTGCGGCGTTCCTTGACCCCCACCAACTTCTCTGGGCGTTGCCCTGCGCCGCCATTGTGCTCGTGCGGGGCCACATCTATGCGGCGCCACGCCACGCCCTCACGGCCGGCACCCAAGCCATCGCGATTCCACTGATCGGCGGCCTCATCGGCCTCGCAGGGAGCCAAAGTCTGCAAGATGGTTGCTATGAAGTGCGCGGCTTGCCCGGCTTGCTGCGCCTGGAAAGCGTCGATCTGGGTGGTTTCGTCGCGACGCCCAATCCCGTCACCTGGTTTGGTGGCTTCGTTGCGCTGCTGTTCCTGCTCATTTGGGCGCTCAGCCAAATCTTTGGCAATTTCCGCCTGCAACGACTGCCTGGCCGCGTGCAATTGCGCCTGCCGGATGGCCTCAAACGCATCCACGGCCGCATTCTCTGGTTGGCCTTCTTGACACTCTTTGCACCCAGTCCTTTCAGTTGGCTGCCGCTCTTTGCCATTGCATTGGCGGCAGGCAGTGACGAACTTGGCCGCGATGCCAAGGCGTTCGGCTACGTGGTCGGTGCCGTGCTGTTGGTCTTCGCCATCATTGCAAGTTGGCAAGGCATCGGCGCCTTGGGCCTCGACATTGGGACACCTGCGCTGCCTTGGACGCGCATGGTCTCCTGTTGAAACGATGCTCCCAGACCGATAGTTTGGTCGCCTTTATATATGACCTGCATCTGATGCGGCTTTACGCCTGAGTCAAGGCTCTACGGAGTCTGCCCGCTGCGTCCTCGCCCTCGGTGAGGGCTGGGTGCGGAAAGGAGCTCAGGTCAACTCTAAGGAGTGAACAAAAATGAACAACAAGACCCTGGTCGCCTTCGTCGCCCTGGCTCTGGCCTTCGTGCCCATTGCCAGCGCTGACACCGGCGACTTCCTCGCGGTCGGCGACGCTGAGATTGAGCAGGCTACCGTCCTGTTCTGCACCATCGGCACCGACTGTGACCTGGTTAGCATCGACGAGGCCCCCCTCACCGACAACGGTGACGAAGGCTTCGTGTTCGGCGCCCACATGTGGCTGACCGACGGCAACGACTACATCACCATCTTCGGCGACCACGCCTTCGGCGCTGTCCTCGACGAAGACGCCGATGAAGACCTGCTGGACGACATCGCCGCTGACGGCGTGACGTTCGCCTTCGACATCGACGTCATCGACGACGACGGCAACGGCGAGTTCGACGCTGATGAGTTCGCCCTCCTGTACCTGGACATCGGCGACAACACCGACGACGCGGCCACCTCCACGGACGTCGGCACCGCTGACTTCAGCTTCAGCCGCGGCGAATACGTCTCCGCCAGCAGCGACGACCACGACGCTGCTCTCGTTGACGGCCTCGTTGAGACGATCTCCTTCGTCGACCTGGACGCCGATGGCGAACTCGACGACGGCGAGCCCCTCGTCTTCAACGTCGACGATGAGCTCGGTGGCGCCGGTTCCCCGGACGACGCCGTTGACATCGGTGACTTCCTGCTGCACGACGGCGAGCTTCACCTCGTGAACCTCGACACGCCCTACGTGGACGTCGACAGCGCTGTCCAGCTCGACGCTGACTGTCTCCTCGACGGTGCCTCCTTCGGCTACGTCGACCTGGACAAGGACGGCGAACAGGACGACGATGAGCCCCTCGCCATCGCCCAGGCCGGCCCCCTGGCCGTTGACGACTTGATCATCAGCGGCACCCACCAGGGTACCCTCGTGACCGGCGCCCACCCGTTCTTCGATGAAGACTTCGTTAGTCTCGGCGACCTGAGCCAACTCCAGTTCGTTGACGTCTCCGGCGACGGTTACGACGCCGGCGAACTGCTGATCCTGAGTGGCGACGCTTTCCTGACCGTTGGTGACTTCGACGTCATCTACGGCCAGCGCACCGTCACCCAGACCCAGTACGACATCGACACCGACCTGTTCTTCCCCGAAGGTGACTCCACCGACTTCTTCACGTTCAAGTGCGTGGACGAAGACGGCGACGACGAAGCCGACAAGATCCTGCTCGGCATCGACAACGCTGGCGCCCTCGTGGCTGAAGAGATCGAAGAGGATGACATCTTCCTCTACGGCGGCGACTTCGCCGCCGCTGCCGGCGACCAGCTCGACCTGGGCGTCGACGCCGTCGAACTCACCGCCGTTGGTGTCTTCTGTGAAGTCTTCGACGAAGACGACGAAAGCCTCGGTGCCATCTGGCGTGCTGCCGAATTCTGTGACGACAGCAACGACGGTCTGGGCGGCGTGAGCCTCCTGGCCGAGTACGATGTCTGGGTCGCCGGCGACAACGTCGGTCACCTCGTCACCGACGACGAAGCCGAAGATGCTGAGGACGACAACGTCTACGTCTGGGGTAACACCGATGACGACGACGGTACCGGCATCGCCATCCGCTACGTTGACGAAAGCGGCAACGCTGAGATGGACGTCGGCACGGACTACTTCGTGCTCGACACCGACAACGATGACCAGACCAGCCTCGGCGACTACATCTTCGCCGGCGCTCGCGTCCTGCAGAACGCGGACTTCGACATCGGCGTTGCTCTCGAGAGCAGCGACGAAGGCACCCTGCTGAGCACCTACGTGTTCAACATCGTTGACCACGACGACGGCGACGTTGACGCGGTCTTCGACCACGAAATGGAGAACATCTACTTCTCCGCCGCTGCCGACACCCTCAGCGTGGACGACATGGTCATCTTCGATGGCACGGACTTCGGCGGCCAGCCGGAACCCACCACCACGACGACCACCACGACGACCACCAGCGACACCGAGACCACGACGACCACCACCACCACGACCACCACGACCACCACCGATGACAACAACGGCGGTAACACTGGTAACAACGGTGGCGATGAGACCAGCTCCAACGGTACCCCCGGCTTCGAGCTCGTCGCCCTCGTCGCGGCCCTGGGCGCTGCCCTGGTCCTCGTGCGCCGCCGCCTGTAAGGTAGCAGCGTCGTAGCAACCACCAGGCGGAGTCAACGCTCCGCTTGGGCCTTTTCCCTCCTTCCTCTCCCTTTGGCCCTTGGGGCGCTGCGATGGGCATTTGAATGCCCTCGCACCTATGCATCACGATGCGACGCGTCGTTGCTCTGTTGCTTCTGCTTCCCCTCGCCCATGCAGGCGATGGCGAATTCGGTACGTTCGTTGAAACCGACGAAGGCGCGCTCTGGTTCAACATGCCTCTCGATGCCGAGACGCCGCGGATTGTCTACTTCGATGACGGCGACGGGACGCTTGAAATCACGGAACCCGTCTATCTTCACTTTGGCGGCGGGACCATCAATGTTGGCGACCTGATTCTGACCGACCCTGGCAAGCGCGTCGCGGCTGGCCAAAACAACGAAGGCGAGGCTTTTGCAACCGATACTGGCGTCACGGCGCTCGATGCGTTGCTCCGCTATGCAGACAAATTCCCTGTGGCTGCTGACGGCGGGCCCGATGGCGCGTACAGCCACGGCGATCCATTCTACTTGGACGTGGATGGCAGCGACGATGTCAGTGCGGGAGACATTCGCATCACCGATCAAGCCGAAGGCGACGCGGGCAGTCGCGTCAAGGCGACAGACGACGACGCGGGGGATGCCATTCCCGATGCGCCATTCGTCATCGCGGATGTGGTCGCTGCAATCGACCTAGATGCCGACGGGGCGCTCGATGCCAACGAGCCCGTGTACCTTGATGCAGATGAGGATGAACTTGGCAGCATCGGTGACGTCCGTCTGACGGCATTTGGCGGGGAACGCGCCGGCTTCCAACTCCAATGGGCCGACCACGAGGTCCTTCACACGCTGTTCGATTTGGCCGGCTACGACTTCTATTTCGATGACAGCGTCACGAATGATGACACCTACAACGCTGGCGAGGCCATCATCCTCGATTTGACGGGCAACGGCGTGGACACAGGAGACATCGTGCTGCACGATGGCGATTTGTCCTGCGGTGCCCGGACCGCAATTCCAGCCGACGGCTGCGACGAGGTCGAATACCGGGCGTTGACGGCGGAATTTGCATTCGTCGATGATCGTGGCGATGGTTTCGATCAAGCGGACACCATCTACGTCCGCATCGACGGCGGTAATGTCGCTGCAGGCGACCTCCGACTGACTGCCTACAGCAACAAGAAGGCCGGAACCATTGTGAGTGGCAGTGACGGCGACGTTGGGCTCGCGCCGACGACGGCAACATGGGATTTGACGGCCTTTGATGCGGATGGCAGTGGCGACGCAAGCCGCGGCGATTTGATCTATCTGGACATCCAGGACGATGGGGTGGCTGGCCCGGGTGATCTGCGCATCCTCAAGGCCGGGTCCGAGGCTGCGCTTCGGTTCGTCAACCATGGCGACGATGACGCCGAACGGGTTCTGACCGCGGCACCCGGAGGCGACGGCGATGTCTATTCCATCGATGTGGGGCCTGCGGGTTACGACATCGATGATCCCGTGTTCCTCAACGTCGCCGGCGGGGCCACCGCGGATCGCAACGACCTCTTGCTTGCACCGGGCGTCCAGACGGACGCAGGTCGCCTCCTGGCTAGCGACGACCCCGAAGAGGGCGAAGCTGCAGGTGTCGGCCTCAGCTTTGCCTGGTACAACGAAGATGGCTCGGGCGGCTTGACCATGTCGGATCGCATCTACCTGATTGCGGGAGGTGCCGCAACTGCCGTGAAGGACGTCCGCCTCACGGAAGTGGGTTCCTTTGCGCCCGGATCGCGCGTTACGGCTTCGAGTGGCGAATCCGGCCTGAGCGTGACTGCGCTCGCGGGCACACCCATGTGGGAAGACGAAGACGGCGACGGCGAACTGGATGGTGGAGACCATTGGTTCCTGAACATCGACGGCGCCATGCCAGGCGCCCCTGTGGTCTCGTTCCTGGACTTCCGCATTTCTGGCAACGGCGGTGCTGACGCACCGACCACAGCGACAACGACGCGGACGACGAGCTCCACGAGCACGCAGACGGTCACGACGACGGCAACGACGAGCGGCACCGGAACGCAAACGGCAACCAGCACCGTGACGGTGACGGGAACGGCCACCCAAACGACCAGTGCCTCGGGCAGCCAAACCGGCTCGGAGACGCAAGCGGAGGCCCCACAAGAGCCGGTGCCCGCCCCTGCGGTGGCTCTGCTCATCGTTGCCCTGCTGTTCGCCATCCGCCGTCGCTTGTGAAAGCCCCTTTCTAGGCGCCCTGCGTCGCTCGCAGCGTGGCCCCGGCCGTTTCGATCATCCTTCCGACCTACCAGGAGGCGGAGAACATCGGCCGGATGCTCGAAGCACTACGTGATGCCCTCCAGGGGATTCACTACCAGGCCGTCGTTGTCGATGACAATTCGCCTGACGGCACGGCCGACGTCGCCCGACGCGCTGACCCGCTGGCCAAGGTCGTTGTGCGGACCACGGAGCGCGGCCTTGGCACGGCCGTCGTGGAAGGATTTCGCCAAGCAGATGCAGCCGCCGTCTTGGTGATGGATGCCGATTTCCAGCACCCCTTGGAAGCCGTGCGCCGCGTCGCCCAACGCATCACTCAGGAAGACCTGGATCTCGTCGTCGGGACACGCTACGCGGACGGCGGCGATGATGGGAGCTTCAGCGCGGCTCGACGCTTTGTCAGCAAAGGCGCCGCAACCTTGGGTCGACTGGCCTTGCCACCCGTGCGCCAATTCGGCATCACCGACCCGATGAGCGGCTTGTTCGCTGTGCGGAAGGACGCCCTCGATCTTGAGGCACTTCGGCCACAAGGATACAAGATTCTCCTGGAAGTACTTGCCAAGGGTCGCCTCGAGCGTGTCGGCGAAGTGGGCTACGCCTTCCAATCGCGCCAAGGCGGGGAAAGCAAGCTCGGTGCTCAAGTCATGCTGCAATACTTGGTTCACCTCATGGTCCTTGGTTTGGGTCATCCAGATAACCATCGAATCGCCCGATTCGGCATGGTGGGTGCATCAGGCGTCATTGTCAATCTCGGCGTTCTATGGCTTCTCGTTGAACGCGCCGGATGGCACTACGCGATTGCAGCGGCGATTGCCATTGAGAGCAGCATTCTCTCCAACTTTCTCCTGAACGATCGATTCACGTTCCGTGATCGGCGCAGTGGTGGCCGGCTTGGCCGCCTGGCACGCTTCAACGGGGTCAGCCTGGCCGCCATGGTCCTGAACCTCACGGTGCTGCTGTTCCTGGCCGAAATTCTCCGGGTCCACTACTTGTTTGCCGAAGCCGTCGCCATTGTTGCTGCATTCACGGCCAACTACTCGGGCAATCTGAAGTGGACGTACGGTGGGGTCGATCGATTTCGCTTGCGCCACGCGTTGCGGCAAGTGCCCAGCGCCGCCTACTTGGCGCCCCTGCTGCTGGGGGCCGTCGCCACGGGATATTATGCCCACGACCTCGATGCCATCGATGAAATCTACTTCGACGAGCACTACTACGTCAGCGTCGCACGGCAAATCGACAATGGCATCTGGCACGATCCGTGCTGGAGCGAGGACGACCTGTCGCCGCGTCCGCTCAATTACGAACACCCCCCGCTGGCGAAGCTCATCATGGGCTGGAGCGTCGAGAAACTTGACACCAGTCATTGGGTGTTCCCTGGATGCCGCCAACCGGACAGTGGCCAATACGAATACTTCCTGAACGACGCCCAGGAAAATGGCAACCCGTACGCATGGCGCCTCCCAAGCGCGGTCTTCGGTGGGCTCACGGTGGCCGGAATCGCTTGGGCCGCGACGCGGCTCTTTGACCGAAGCGCTGGATGGATTGCAGGGCTCCTCGTCATGGCCGACACGCTGATTCTGGGCAGCAGCCGCATCGCGCTGCTCGACATCTTTGCAACAGGATTCGCGGCCCTCGCCTTGGCTGCAGCCACGCACCAAACCAAACGCGGCATCGCGGCCGCCGCCATCCTGCTCGGTCTCGGATTTGCCAGCAAGTACCCCGTCATTTTCCTCGGCCTACCGGTCCTCGCGGTCAGCCTCTGGTGCCAACGTCAGGCCGGCGTCTTGACGCGCCGCAGATTCGACGCCACCCTCGCCACGATGGTCCTGGTCCCCTTGGGCATCTGGATCATCAGCTTCTGGCCTTGGTGGCGGCTTTGGATTCCCGACATGGGCCTCCTTGGTGCCATGGCTCACCTGGCCGCACTGACAGCCGACGGCGTCGCGTGGACGGCCGCAGGACAACAAGTGCACGTCGACTCCAGCCAGCCCACCAGTTGGTTCCAAATGGCTACCCCCGTCATGTACTACAGTCGGGAAGGCGCCGGCATGATTGCCCGCGTCTACGCCATTGGCAACCCGATTCTCTGGTGGGGTGGCGCCTTGGCCATGCTGGGTGCCTTGGCCAGCATCACGCGATGGAAGCACCTGGGCGAACTCGATTGGCGCTACGTCCTGGCGGCCTTGCCCGCAATCGGGGCATACGGCGGCTTCCTCCTGTTGAGCCGCACGGCATTCCTGTTCTACATGACGCTCGTCGTGCCGTTCTTGGCCCTCGCCGCCACCGGAGCCATCATGCGATTCAAGCACTTGATGGAAGCACGCGTCCTGACCATCATCTGGATGGCGGCGGTGCTGGCCGGATTTGCTTGGTTCGAGCCCGTCGTCGTCGCTCGCGACCTCACCCAACAGGAATTTGATCGCATCTTCGACCTGTTCCCTTGGATTGATCCTTGATAAACGTCCTTATCAAGCCCCCTGAACATCAAACATCGGCATGGTCCGTGATGCACGAATCCGTCGGCGCAACGCCCTCGTCATTCCTGGCTGGCTCCTGATTGCCTACAGCGTCGCTGCCATCATCTACGCTGAAGGCATTCGAACCGGTTCGGACTTCTGCGACGAAGCGAGTCGCGTGCTCATCAACGGGCTCTGCTATTCGGTTTGGAAGCTGGTCGCCCCGTTGCTGCTCATCGGCATCGGCCTCGCCATCGGCGGGGGGGTCGGGCTGCGCGGCCACCCGCAACGCCTCGAACAACGACTACAGCACGGAAGCCCGAGCTACGTGATTCTGGCCGTGCTCCTGAGCCTCGTTTTTGTTCCCCTTACGCTGCTCTTGATTCAATTCTACCGTCAAGGTCAAAACGACATCATCTACCAAGTCGAACTTCTTGGCGTCCCCTACAAACACGTCTTCTTGCTGGCCATGGCCGCGCTCGTGGCGGCACTCATGCTGGCGCCATACCTCTTTTCTTGGATTGCCCAGGAACGTCGCCGCCGAGATTTCCTGGCCGCCGTTGGAGCTGACGAACCCGCCGAACCCGACATCGAAACACCCGTGGAAGTGGAAGAACGTCAACCCGAACCCGTCGCTGATGTCGCGGAGGAATGGCCCGGGGAACGCGAAGAACCGCTCGCGGAGCCAGAGGCCACACGGCAGGAAGGCGGACGCAAGAAGGGCTACCGCGTGCCTGCGACGCCGGTTCTCGACCTGGAAGGCGTTGGCCCTGCATATGAAGCTCGTCTCAAGGCACAAGGCATCGAGAATATGGATCAACTCTACCAAGCGGACGCCAAGGCGCTTGCAGAGTCAACAGAAATCTCGCCGGCTTTGATTGAAACGTGGCAATCCATGTGCGAACTCATTGCCGTCAAAGGCATCGGTCCGCAATATGCCGAGGCTCTTGTGCGCGCCGGCTTGACGGGCATCGATGAGCTGCGGCGACGTAGTGCAACTGCCATTGCGAAGCAAGTCACTGCGTACCTTGCCAGCCTGGACAACCACGTCCTGGGTCAAGCTGTCACGGAAACCCGGGTCACAAGTTGGCAGGACGCAGCCAAAGGCATGCGCAAGACCTAGGTCCAGGACGATTTGAGCGGAATCGGCTCCGCATTTCGGGGGTCCACGACCTCGTACATCTTGCGCCGGCCCATGTGCTGCACGTCCACCAAACCGCCGTCAATCAACCGGGCAAGCCGGTGCTGCGTCGTCGAACGCGACCATTGCCACTTGGCTTCCGCATGCTCAAGCAATTCACGTTGAATGGAGCCCGGATGATCCTTGAGCCATTGGTACACCTTCGACAAGGGATGCTCCCGCAGAAGGACAATCGATTGCCATGTGGCATCGAAGCGACCATGATTCTCAAAGAAGCGAAGCGTGGATCGATGGCCATGCTCCACAATCATGTTCGAACGGCACAACACGCTCAGGTGGTGCCGCGCCGTGCCAGCAGGAATTCCCGTGCCGCGTAGGACCTCCCGGAATGTCGCACCGGGGTGATCGAGAATATACGCGTACAATGCCTTTCGATTGGCATTCTCAAGCGCCTTCTCAGGAGGCAGTCGCGTCAATAGGGCCGCAGCAGTCGGGAATGCCTTGATGGCAAGGAGTACCGTGGCGACGAGGCCAAGGGAGGAGGCGGTGATGGCCCCTGTCGGCAAGGGTTCTTCGAAATTGCCGTCTACTCGCAGGGAGCCTGTGCAAAAGTGGGCTCTCGCCGTGAATGATTCATCGGCCCCTGGTTCAATTCCTGCCAAACGCGCAGGGGCTTCGATGTGCCACGACGCGTGATTGGCGTTCTCGGTGCCCTTGGCAAGCGGCAAGGTTGCGCGGCCGGTGATTAGGTCAATTGTGGCGTTCGCACCGAACGTAAGCCCCGTTGCGCCGGCAGCGGTCAACGATAGCCATCCATCGGTCACGTCAAGTTTGGCGTAGCGAACAAACGCCGCCCCGCCGCCGTATGGTGCCCGGACCTCGTCTTCATAGCCGGATGAGAAGCTCGAGTCGCCTTGGCTGCTATGCCCGGTCACTCCGAATAGTTCTAGGGTAAAACTTCCCTGTGCTGTTATGCTTTCCGCACCTACGTAAACATAGCAAATGCTTCTCTGGAACGGTACCGGTTCCTCTGCCCACTGGGGGTATGGAGGCCGCGCCAAGCCATTTTGGCATCCCTCGCCGCGGCCGGCCGTTGATGCAACCTTGACATTAGTCGCATTAACCAAGTGATCGTTTGCAATCAAGATGGCGCCCCAGTCGCCCGTTGACGCTAGCCGCATTTCGCTGGAATTGGCGTGCCAAGTTTCGGCTGCGGGCATGGACATAATGGGCTGCTGCATGTAAGCAAGGTTGTCGGCCAAAATGCCGGCCTCGGTACGTTCGGTGATTGCCACGTGCTTCCCATACAGCGTCCCCTGGGCTGATCCGGATCCAAACCATGCCGATAATTCTCCTCCCTCAATTTCAGCCCGCCCTTCCATCGATGCTGGCAGCGCGGCGTGTATTGCGGTTGGGGTCGGGCTTGCACTCACGACTTGGATCGAGAAGAGTGCCAAGAGGAGCATCGCCTCCGGTCTCACGTTCGCACCGCCAAAACGAACGATGATTGCTCGAAGAAGTCGATCGAGCGCGTTGGGATTGTGGCGCCAATTTTCACGGGCCATTGGGTTAGAACATGATTTCCTTCAACCGCCACGTTGCCGGTAAATGAGTACGATGCTCCGAGGCGGCTGATCGACACATCAGCAAAGTGTTCCTCCTCTGGATCCAACAGCCATCTATGTGCCAGTTCGCGTGCATTGCCTGATGAACCCAAGCCTGCAATGCTTTGCTCTTGGATGGTTAGGCGGGCGGTTGGCGTTGCAAGGACAAACGTTTCGCTAGTCCCACGAGGCATGAAGAAAGACGTGTTGCTGGATAATGGAACATCTCCCCAGTCGATGGCTTCGCCACCGCCTTGGCCCGTGTAAATCGATAGGGGTCGCATGAGGAAGTCCCAGTTGCCGGTCCAATTTCGGCCCGATGATGAGACGTTGGTGTGGGCGTCCCAGCCGAAGACCGCGTTCCTGCTGACCTGACCTTCACTATTGGTGATTCGCGAGCACGTCATGGCGTACAGCCAATAGTAGTCGGCATTTCCTAGCGTTGATGGCTCCCATCCGCGTGGTGCGGCGAACGGGAATCCTGCAGTCGTAGGCATCTGAAGCGACATCGCCAAGCCAGTACAATCAGACAAATGGAGCGTCGTGTTTCTCCTAGGGTTTCCTTCCCCGGCCAGCGCCGCTTGATTTTCGGGCAACTGACTATTCTTGCCGAGGCTTTGCACTGCCGTTGGAGCTTCATCGCCGCCGCTGTGCGTCGGGTGATCAACACATCCAGATAGCAGGATGAGCACGAGGCAGGTGGTTTGCACCGCGTTCATCCCAACACCCAATCGAGCCAGGCTCGCCCGTTTCCAATGACAATACTTCCGTCCCCGGTTGATGCTGAAATCGTGGGCGCATCGCTCAAGGAAATGGGTAACCCGGCTGAACCTTCACCGCCTCCGCATCCGTCTCCAATGGGTGCTACCAAAATCGTTAGGGTTGCAACGGCCAGGCTGCCATTCTCAGCTTGCGCCCTAGGAAAAACGGGAAACACGGCTCCGTCTGGCGAAGTGATGCCAATGGCGGCATTGACGTAAGCCCAGGCCAATTCTTGGGCATCGGAATAAATCTTGGTGCCACCTGTTACACAGATAGATCCCGAGTCGACCTGTTGTAGAATCGATTCGATGAGTGCAACCACGTCGTCGGGTCCCAAAGAACCGGCTACGGCCTCGTCCAGTTCATGATGTCCTCGTAGCGCCCCTATCGCCCCAGGCGTCGAGGTCTCCGGCCCGGCGGCGTCCACAACTTGGGAAGATGCGCAGGCCATTGGGCAGGCCAACATGATCAGGCATAGAATTCTCGTATTCATGGTCAATCGCCGCTATTCTGCTAACCCACACTAAGAATGGTACAATTGGTCCGTTCCTTGGCCTTTCGTTTGCGTTACCGTTCTAACTAGTCGAGGCAAAGCGCTTTCCTTGGGGTTGTGGTGGCCGTTTCATGGCCTTGGGCCCTCAAGAGATCTTGATCATTGCTTTGGTGTTCTTGGTGCTGTTTGGTGCTTCGGCGATTCCGCGCTTGGCGCGGAGTTTGGGTCGGGCGCAGGGCGAGTTCCAGAAGGCGCGATCGGAGCTGGAGGGTGAGTTGAAGGCGGGCGCGGCGGAGTCTGCGGGTCCTTCGGAGGCGCAGATTCGTCAGACGGCGCGGGAGCTGGGCATTGATGAGGCCGGTATGGAGTTGGCTGCTGTGAAGCAGGCGATCAACGAGAAGTTGGCTTAATCGTCAAGAGGATGCCGAGTCCGTAGAGGACGAACAAGGGTCCTGCGACCATGAGCTGGCTCACAATGGTGGGGTCGGTGACCATGGCGCTGGCAACGAGGATGACGAGCACGGCGATGCGCCATCCTTTGCGCCATGTTTGTGGTTCGACGAGCCCTGCGCTGGTGAGGGCGTACATGACGATGGGGGTCTGGAAGGCGATGCCCATGACCATCATGAGGCCGACGACGAACCCGACAAATTCGGAGACTTGCAGGAGTGGCTGCGCGTTGAGTGCGGTGCCGTAGCCGTACAAGGCGCGCAGTAGGAATGGAATGACGAATAGGAATGCGAATGCGGCGCCGGCGACGAAGAGTGCGGCGACGGGCGCGACGGCGTTGCGAATGGCGCGGCGTTCTTGTTGGCGTAGGGCGGGCGTGATGAAGCCCGCCAATTGACTGACCCAGATGGGTGCCGTTGTGATGCCTGCCAGTCCGACGGCCAGGGTCAGTTGGGCGAGGAAGCCGTCGATGGGTCGAACGACGATGAGTTGGACCGTATCGGGTAGGAGATTGTGCTGCATGGCCGTGAAGGCTTGCGCGGCCAAACTGGCGTGCACGGAGACGCGGATGCCGTCGTCGACGTGGAACGTGAAGAACAAGATGGTCGCCAGGAGCCATGCGAGTCCAGCATGGACGATGCGTCCACGCAATTCGCCGAGGTGGTCAAGCCAATGCTGGCTGCGCGGCCTTGCGGCGAGTCCGAGACGAATCGCGATGGCCGAAGCTGCCAGGTAGGCGGCTAGGGCAAGCCACGTCGTCAAGGACACAGGTCGGCGACGGATGGTGTGGCTTCAGGGTTTCGAAGGAAGGAGGGGGAGAGGAAAAAGCTGGATGGAACGAAGGAGAGGAGGACCGCGACGGACTGACTGGAGGAGCGGCGAAAAGTCGAGCAACTTTTAAGCCGATATCGCAGTGAGCCCTAAAG
>JBMZJT010000022.1:22496-29092 GCA_049617695.1 Thermoplasmatota archaeon
TCGCTTCGACTTACAAGCGACGGCGAACGATCATCGCGGCACCGACGAGGGCCAGGGCGATGAGACCGAGGGCGGCACCAGGGGCACCTTCGCCGTCGTTCGTGGTCGTCGTTTGCTCGTTGGTGGTCGTGACGGTTTCCGTGGCCGTGGCCGTGGTGGTCGTCTGCGTGATCGGCGTGACCGTCGTGGTGTCGGTTTCGGTCACTGGAATGCCGCCGCCACCGCCGCCGCTGCTGATGCGGGCGCCCGTGCCGAGGATGTAGCTGCTGAACTTGTTCAGGGTGACATCGTATTCGTACACGCCGCCGCCCAGGTCGCGCACGTCGTCAGGGGAGACGCGGACGTTCTTGGGGGTCCCGTCGGTGCGGAAGCCTTCGAAGACCAACTTCTCGGCGGTTGCGAGGTCGGGCAGGCTGGCGTGGGGGCCGACCTGGATCGTGACCGTCAGGCTGGAGATGTATTCGCCGGCCTCGGTGCTGCTGCCCGGGGTGGGGTCGATGACTTCGATGGAGAAGCCGAAGACCGGGGTGCCGGAAACACGGCGTTCCAGTTGGTCGGTGGGGATGCCGAAGGGGTTGGTGCCGGGCTCCTTGCTGGTCGTCACGACGATCTGGGTGTTGTCCTTCAGGACCTTCTTGGTGGTCGCCTGGGCGGACTTGACTGGGCTGTCGGAGGGCAGGTCGGGGATGGTTACCGTGGTGCCGGTGTCGACACCGTCGGCGCCGCCGCCGGTGACCTTCAGCGTGGAGCGCGTCTTGATCGTGTTGGCGTCAGGGCGTTCGGCTTGGCTGGTGATCGTGATGTCAGCCGGGTTCGACGTGGGGGTGGTCGGCGTACCGGGGTCCGCGTAAATGGAGGCGGTCACCGGAGCGCTGGGGAAGACGACCTTGCCACTGCCCACGAAGACTTGGGCCGCGAAGTGCGCTTCGCCAACAGGGCTTTCGAGGGCGGCAAGGCAGCCGCCGGTGATGCGAATCGTGACGGTGGCGGTTTGGTCGCTGCTGGCGCTGCCGTAGCCGTAGCCGCTGCCGGTGACGGCGGCGCCTTGGCTTTGGCTGAACGTCTGGTAGCCGTTGCCGTCGGTTCCTGGCGCGACGTTGTAGCCGTAGCCAGAGAAGGTCGCGGAGGATTGCAGGGTGGCGCCAGTGATGGAGACGATCTCAATAGAGCCGGTGGTGCTGGTACCAAGCACGGAAGCAAAGCCCGCGTCCGTGCGCAGAATGCAGTCGGGGGTGGTGAGTTGCCAGCCGAGGGCGCCGTTCGTCATGGCAATGGTGTTGCCCGTGTGCTGGCCCAGAAGGACCGTCACATCGGACAGCGGCACGACTTCACCGGCGGGGATGAAGACGCTGAATTCGAGGTCAATCGTCTCGTCGCCGTTGGCGAAGGTGCCGTCGGGGTCCCCGTAGGTGCTGAAGTTCAGCGCCTGGACTTGGGCGGCACCGACTTGAGCGTCGGGGAACAGAAACACCAGGCCGGCAATCAGGAAGCCGGTGGCGACTGCAGTTACGGCAAGGTTGCGCATCACAGACATAAGCGACAACCTTCACCGATAGGTCATTACTTAAATGGTTTCCTAGGAAAGTTGCCACACATTTGTCGCGATTTGCCGATTCGGCGCATTGGGCTCGATGGGGCCCAGCACGTAGTCGATGCCGCGTTCCTTGAGCCATGTTTCGTCGGCGCCGCCCGTGGTCACGTAGTGAGTCCAGGCGTCGCCTCGGTAAGGCGGGGATCCGGGGTAGAGGACGGTGTATGGGCGCGCGTCGGTGCCGTACGTGCCAATCGGAGCTTGCCACGGCTCGCTCAGGTAGGTTCCCTCGGGTTGCGTCGCCACGAAACGCTGGTAGGTGCTCCAGGACTCGGCGTCGTAGATGCGGTACATGTCCTCGTCGAGGGCGTGCCCGAGGCCGGGGGCGGCCAGTACGATGGCCAGCGCAACGCCGCCCATTTTCCAGGCCCGTGCCTTGCCAAATCGCTGCGCCGCCCATTGCACGCCGCGCCCGATGCCCAGTGCCGTCGTCGCCGCGAGGCCAAGCAGGAATGCAAAGAGCAGCCGCGTGTAGGTCGCGTCGCTTCGGTGGTCGGTGGCGACGCTCCAGACGATGCTGAGGCCGAGCAAGCCCGTGAACAGGGCAATCGTACGCCACCCTGGATCGGCTCGGTGCATGTAGGCGGCCGCGCTGGCGACGACGAAGGCACCCAACAAGAGGGCCCCAATCCCGGCCAGCGCTTCCACTTGGAATGGCAGGTCAAGCGTCCCCGCGACGGCGGATTGGGCATCTTGCCACAATGGCGGAAGCAGCCAGATCAAGGGCAGCAAGGTGCCTGCGATCCGTTCCGCGCGGCCGGGGCGTTCATCCAAAGCGTGTGCGAGGACGAGCATGCCCAAGGTCAACGTGCCTTGCACCAAGTGGAGGCTGAATGCAGCCGTCACCAGCAAGCTCTGGAGTCCCCATTGGTAGCGCCGCGGCGTACTGCGAACGATCCAAAGGGCAGCAAACACCCAGGCCAAGGCGAAATTGCTCGGCACCAGGAATCCGCTTCCCAACCAACGGGCCGTGTTGGGCAAAATGATGCTCCCGGCACCTGCCAGCGCGGCCCCTGGAAGTGGGCGCAACGCAGCGTACACGATGCCTGCGGTGTAGGCGGCCCACAAACTGGGCAGGACGCGGGCAATGAAAGGCAACGATGCATCTGTCAACAAGTGAATTTGGGCCATCGCCAAGGCAAAGCCGCGTTCACCGCGCAGTCCGGCAATGCTGAACAGGCCCTCGGACGCGGGCTCGCCCGTATAGGGGTCCGGAACGACGAGGCGGCCGTCTTCCGCGATCTGGCTGGCATGCGACATGCGCATGTATTCGTCAACGTGGACTGGGAATGGGATGTCATCTCCGGAAATGGCCTGCCACGAGCGCTCGGCAAGGCGACCGTACGCGTCCCAGGCGGAGCCGTCTTCGCCGGGTACGTGCGGCATGGCCTGACTCATCGCGACCAAGGGTAGGATCACGAGAAGCGGCAGCCAGGGGCGCCACGCGGGAAGCTGCCAGCGGGTGCCTCGGGCCAACGCCACGGTCCAGGCCACTGCGATGACGGCGGTCGTGGTCGCTGTGATGGGAATGCCAAGGGCCAAGTCCAACGCCATGGCCGTGACCGCGTTCAAACTGAACGCCAGGACGGGCGTCATCAGCCATCGCAAGGGTCCGCGCATCCAGCGCTGGCTGGCGACGAATCCCGGCAAGAGATACAGCAGCGTACCAAGGAGGAGGCGAATCCATGCGCCGCCCGAGGGGCTCAAGTCGAGCGGGTTCACGTGATCTGGCCGCGCTCCACGCGATGGAGGTGGTCGCCGCGCACATGCGGATCATGCGTGGCCACGAGGACGCCGACGCCGCCGCGTGCCGCCGTGTGCAGCGCCTGCACTACGGTTGCGCTGGTTTCTGGGTCCAAGGCACTGGTCGGTTCGTCCACGAGGAGCAAGCTGGGCTCCATGACCATGGCGCGGGCAATCGCGGCTCGTTGCTGTTCGCCGCCGCTGGCCTGGTGAGGTTGGCGCTGCGCCAGATGCTCGATGCCGAACGTCCTCATCCATTGCAAGGCCCGCTCACCGCGCGGTGTTCGCTTCACGCCGGCCAGTCGCAAGCCCAGCTCGACGTTGTCTTGCAAGGTCAATTCGGGGAGCAAGCGCAGGTTCTGAAAGACGAGGCCGATGTGGTCGCGGCGGGTGACGGCAGGTCGCTCGCTCATGTCATGGCCGGCAACTTGAATCGTGCCACGGCTTGGCTGCAGCAGGCCGGCGGCGCAGCTGAGGATACTGGTCTTGCCGCTGCCACTCTTGCCTTGCAGGACGACGACTTGCCCCTTCGGAACACGCAATTGGATGCCTTGCAGGACCGTTGCATCGCCGCGATGCAGGTGCACATCGGACATGTGAAGGGCATCCACGGAGCAGGCAGTCAATTCCGGGTTCTTGACCGCGTCGGCGCCAAGCCTTAACGCGGCGAGGCGGCTCGACCGGCGTGGCGTGGAGCCTTCCATGGGATCGTCGGGCGCTGTTGGCCGCGTTTGGTTTGGCGGCTGCGTTTGCCTTGCCGGCGGCTGCGAGCCTTGTGACGATGGCCTTGGAGCCTAGTGTCGGGGATAACTGGATGCGCGCTGATGCCGACGGCTTGCCTCCTGGGGTGATAGACGGAGCGATGGGTTGGGTCGCCGTCGAGAATGGTGCCCTGGTCTCCCATGGCGACGCGCGACCCTTGGAAGCCGACGTGGTCGACCTGGGGGTGGATCGCATCATCGCGGCGTGGTACGACGGCCCGGTGCCCGGCGCTTGGCCGGCTCGGGGCGCCGATGCGTTTGAAGCAGCTGGTATTGCCAGCTTGCAGGGCTTGACTGGCGCGGTTGTCTTGGCGGCGTCGCTGGGTGCCATCTTGATGGCAAGTGTCTACGTCGTGGCGGATGCGGACGCGCGCACCTTGCATGCGGCCGTCTTTGCGGGGCTTGGCCACCCAGGCAAGGCGCGATGGCTGCTGATCATGCGGCTGGCATTCGTTCTCGGCGTGGCGTTCCTGGCTGCAGTTCTCGGTGGATACCTCCTTTGGCGGTTTGGCGGCGCGGGATTCCATCCGCGCGATACGGACAAGTCGCAATTGGCCGGCGCCTTGCTTGTGCCGCCCTTCTTCGCTTTCGTGGCTGGCGCCGGCGTGGCGCTCTGGCGTTTGCGACGGCCTTTGGATTCCCTTTCCGGGCCGGGTCCTGTACCGTCGCGCGTGGTTTTGCCTGTCGCGGTCCAACCATTGGCCCTTGGATTCCGGCTCATGCCCATTCTTGCCGTCGCGGCGCTGCTGTTTGGCGTGCAAGTGGCCATGCCCCTGGCTGCGGCTGCAATTCCTGGCGACATCGCGGGCAGCGACAACAGCTTCGTCATCGGCGCCGAAGAAGGCATCCCGGGCAAGCCCACCTCCTTGGCGCCGGCGCGCGCCCTCGCATTCCATCCGGACGTCAATGCCGTGGTCGGCGAAGTCCTGTTGACGACCTCGATTCAAGGCGAGGCGGCCGTGATTCGCGGCGCGGACCCTGCGGCGTTCGAAGCCTTCCATGGGGTTACCTTGGGGGCCACGGACGGCCTCGTCGTCGGCGCGCGTCTCTTGGATCGCATCGACGCGTCCGTCGGGGATTCTGTGGTCGTCCAGGGGCGCAACGAAGTGGCTCGATGGGTGCCTGTCGTGGGCGTCCTGGATGGCCTTGCCGACGAAGCGTGGCTGCCTCTGGGCATGGCGCAATCGCTGGCCGGATTGGGCGCCAATCAAGTGGATGTGGTTCGGGCGTCGCCGGCCACCGACGCCGTGCGAGATGCCCTGGATGGCACCCCGCGCATCGAATTCACCGCCCTGACGGTTCTGGAAACGCAGGGGAGCGTTGTACGCATCGCCTTGGACGCGGTCAACTTGGATGATGGCCCGCAATCGCGCGTCGCGACGATTCAAGTCAATGGCGTGCCGGCCAAGACCCTCGATGTCGCGCTCGGCGCTTGGGAGTTGAAGCGCGTGGAGGCCTGGATTCTGGTGCCGCCGGGGCCCTATTCATTGCAAGTCAACCCGGAAGCCGAAGGCACCGGGCCGGAACCCGGTTGGGGCTTGTCGGCGACGCTGGATGGCCAAGTCACGGTGACGGCCACGGGCCCGGAACCTGCCAACCAGCGCATCGGGGCTGCCCGAAGCGAAGAGGCCGTCGCGCGGGGCGCATGGGTCTATGAACGGACCACGAACGCCGAAGGTCAGGCACGATTTCCGGCCGTGGAGGGTACGTGGTTCTACGGCTTTACCGACGGTCGCAGCGTCACCACCATCCATGTGCCAACGCCGGGGGATTTGGTCATTGAATCGGTGTGGACCGAACCGGCGCGTCCGCAGGCTGGCGGTTTGGCGACCGCGTTCATTCAGGTGTTCAATCCCAGTGGCGAGGTCATTGAGGACACGGTGCGCGCGGGAGCCCAGGAGGTCTCCTTGCGCGTAGAACCTGGCGACCGCATCATCGTCCAACGGCAAATCGTCGTGGGTGCTTCCTTGACCATTGCCGGTGAATCGATTCCCCTCAGTAGCGGTGCCTCATCGGCGCGCGACATCGGGATTCGTGATGCCGGAAGTTTGCAACGAGCGGCCGCCGATCGGGTGCTTGGCAATGCCGAATCGGCCATCGGTAGCCTCGCGTTCGTCGCCATCGCCAGTAGCGTCGCAGTTGTTGGCGTCGGTGCCCGGCGGGTGCTCCATGAACGACGCTACGTGGTCGACGTGTTGCTGGCGTTGGGTGAGGCACCGTATCGGGTTCGTCGCCGTTTGACCGTGGAAGCAGCAGTGCAGGCAACTGTTGCTGGCATCGTGGCCATCGGCCTTGCCAAGTTGTTGTTCGTCGCGTTCAATGCCCTGGGTGCGCCGGTGACGTTTGCCCACGTGCCGCAGGATCCGTTCTCCTTGCTGGTGTCCTTCCAAGTGTTGGCGGCTTTTGTGGCGGCGGCTGCGCTGCCGGTCCATGTGGCGGCGGAAGCCTTGGTGGAGTCACCGTAGCGCCGAGGCGCTCAAAGGAGGGGAAGGGGAAGAGGG
>JBMZJT010000023.1:0-333 GCA_049617695.1 Thermoplasmatota archaeon
ACCCCTGATTGACGAAGCCACGTGGCACGACGACCTTTTGGCCCTGAGCCTCTTCGCATCCAAGAGGCCCTATTGCTACTGGAGTCGAGATGCTGCTGCGCACTTGTCTGCGCTTCTGAACGAAGACGCGCCACGAACATGGCAGGCACTCGACGACTATGATGATGGGGTATCGCACGCGATTTCGACCCACCTGCGACATCGCCCCAGCCTGAACCACGAAAGCCCGGTGGCGCTCAGCAATCCACAGGGAATTCAGGAATTGGACCACCTTCTCCACCCTGAATATATTCGAATCGTGGAACACGTTTTCAAGCACCTTTCTTCGTTTGT
>JBMZJT010000023.1:343-10617 GCA_049617695.1 Thermoplasmatota archaeon
ACAAAGCCCCCAAGGCCGAACGCATAAAGGCAAAACACCTCGTGAACCAGGGGTATGCATCGCTAGTGGACGGTTACAACGCCACAGTGCGGAATAGCATCAACCATGGACGAGTCCGATTCCAGGCCACGGACATCGAATACCACGATCTTTCAGACACTGAGACCTTGTATCCCAGCGGGTTCACGGCACTTCTTGACCGCCTCTTCGACGCTTGCAGCGGCATGATCATGGCAATTGGCAAATTCGTGGCGGATAACCACCAAGACCTCGACAGAGAAGCACGCGCATCTATCCCAATCGGAATTGTCCAGCTCTGGGCCCAGGGATTCTGGGGTTACGAGGGTTTCTCGGCTACGTGGATGGTGCCCAGCGAGGCAATCGGTAACCGCGCGCAGCTCAACATTCAGTGTCAATCTGAGGCTGGAAACCACGAAATCAACATGCACCATGCGATTCACCTCGCCGTACAAATTGCAACGTTCAGACCTGGTTTTGATCGGTACGCATTCAATATCGAGACCGGAGCTGGGCCGGGCGATGGTCTGTTCCTCGATGGGGCGCGCCTAGCTGAGATGTTGCGCCAAGATGCGCCCATCTCGGAACTCGGCGACGTTGTTGAAACAAGCATGTTATGGACGCAGGGCACCAGCCTATCCCGCCGCCTATTCTCGATAAGCCAGGTGTGGAAGCCAAGTCTCGAAGAGGCAAAACGCCAACTTCGCGAAGCCATGGAAGACAGCGCGCAGGGGTACCTAATTCGGAAAGAGGAGAACATCAGCGTCCCAGACCTTCGCCGCTGGAAACTCTGGGTTGTCGTTGGGCCCGAAATCTGCCAAAGCCAAGACCAGATGGAAGCTCTTGCTCGCAAAATTGGCAACCGATACCGAGCGAAATGGCTTCGTGCCATGGACATCACGGGGCCCGTCGGAATTCCTTTGCCCCCGAAGGAAGTGATTTTCGAGTTTCGTGGCCAAGACCAACGCCTTCGGAATCTCAAGGGCGGGGCATACGCTATTCCGCGCTGCGGAAAGATCCTAACAATCAAATTGTAGGTTGTTGGAAGCCCATCCTATTCCGGGTCACTGAAGAGGCGAGCCACGATCACTTTCATCCGCCAGTCCACATTCCAACACACCACTCCTTCTAGTTTCCCCCGCTCGAGGCAGTCCAGGTAAGACCTTTACCCGTGACGAGCCGCGCCTCCTGCACGTTTATTCCGCCCTCCTGCACGTTTATTCCCCCTCAAACCTGAATTAACGTGCAAACCCGATAGGGGCCAGTTGGCGATGCAGGAGCTGCGCGGCCCGCGATTCCGGCCGGCGTCTCTTCAGCACGGAGACAGGAGCTGCTACGAGACCCGGACCTCAAAACCGAGCTCCAAGGTTCCTTGGACAGTATAATCCATGCTCCAGATCCCGGGCTCGTACGGCAGGTATTTGCTGACGCCCAGGCTGCTGCCCACGTACCCGCCGCCACCAACAGGCGTCGTGTAGCCGGCGCCGTCGCCATCCATGAACGCCTTCGTCGCGCCGCTGGGCGCATGCAGCGTCGTCGTGAATGCGCCGGCAAAATTGTACTTCGTGTGATCGTGTTGCGTCACAGTGACCTTTAAAAAGTCGCCGTCAGGCACCTCAAATTGGAGGCGGCCTTGCGTTTTTTTTGCTGAGAGTACGGAGATTTGGTGCGTTTGCTGATCAGATTCTGCTTCCGTCGCCTCCGGGGAATCGTGGACATTGAGAGCCACATTTGGCTCCAGCGTAGGCGGAATCGACGTCGCGTTGGCGGCGCCTAGGACGAGCACAGCGGCAAGAATCCATGACTTGAGGACCATGGGTCAACAAGCCAGGGGTTGGCTTTAGGGAGTCTGAGCCAGGCGTCGAAAACCTGGGCAAACCTCATGACGCATGGTTGGGAGGCAGTTTTCGACGCGTGGCGCACGGACCCCTTAACGGATGCGCGAGTCGAGCGACGCATGAACTGGAAGATGTCTCCATGGTGGCGAACCGCACTTGTGGCTGTGCTTGCCTTGAGCGCGAGCGCGGTTGCCATCAATGAAGAGGGTCAATCAACCAAGCTCGTGGAACGACAGTCGGAAATCGCGTGGGGAACCGTGGAATTCGCCGAACTGCGCGTCGGTGATGGCGCCACGTATTCCCATCACGTCATCGAGGGCGATCAAACGCGGGAGTATCCGGAATCGAGCTTCGTGCTGAGCGGAACCGTCGAACTTCCTGGTCCAGACGCGATACCACGTGAATACGTTCACTTCGCGTCCAGCGGATCGTGGGGTTTGGATGGCCTTGCCGGGTCATGGAAGGGCGTCGAAACCGACTTCGAGTTCATGGACGCAAGCGGTCGCGTGGCAGGGCGTTTTCTGGAAGGCACCTCCAATGCAGGCCAGGACGGTTGCGACTTCAGCTGCCCCGAGCAGGAGACGTCCTACAAGCGCGAAATCCGCCACTATGGCCCCGATTACACCGGTCGAACCCCGTGCGGCATCATGCATGCGCTCCAGGGGAAGGCGATTGAGGTCGACTCGTGGAACGGGACCCTCTTCTCCGCTTGTGCGCGACCCTTGGGCGGCACGTTCCAAGCCCAAGCCCGGGCCGATGACAATGAAACGATCATCTTCGATTCCGCGGGCCATGAAGTCTGGATTCACCCCGATGTGCCATTTCCAGTTCGCTACGTCGAACCCCTGGGCGGGAATCGGACGTACGTTGCCACGCTCCTTGAGATCAGCCGCGGAACTCAGCCCATTCCAACCCAGGGATTTGAGAATCTGCCCGTTGCGCCGGCGACGCTCCTGGGGCCAAGTGAGGCCGGAATTCGGCATCCGTATCCGCTTAGTGAGGCGTTCCTGGATGCGCAAACCAACGGTGAGGTCAGGTCATGGCTGGATGCCCATGAAGCTTACCTGAGGTGGGCCACGCATGGATTCGAAAGCACCTCGGAGTTGAACGCCACGACGTGGCAAATGGCGCTAAGCGACGGCACATCCAGCATCAAAGTGACCGTACTGCACGAATTGCGCACGGGAACGGTTCCCCTGGACCCCGAAGATCCGACCTCTCTGTTTGAACGCGTGCGGGTGGAGGTTGAGCCCCGTGAAGTCAACCAAGATCCACCGCCTGCAGAAGCCCCACAACGGCTGCCGTCGGTTGCAACGCTTTGGGATCGTTGGTCCTTGGCAACGGGCCAGGAAGGCGCCAATTCGTGGTCGTATGCTTGGTACTGCATCGATGATTGCACGTCGACCCGCGTCCAATTGTCGGGTGGTTTGTCTCATCGATTCGACGAAACACAGCGCAGGCCTGTCACGGTGTGCATCAATTGCACGTCGGGAGCGACTGGCAACATCCGGGATGCGTACCTCGTCGTTTTGGATGGGGAGGACATTGTCTACGCGGAGTTGGATCAATCCGTCCAAGCACGCCACGAGGCGGGCAACGCGCCACCGACTGCGGAGCCACTGTTGGTCGCGTCCGCTGCCGCCCAGCCATCCCGACAAATGGTGGTGGAACGAGGATGGTCGTGGCCGCCGGCTGAAGTCGTTGCGGGGGCGACCGTGTTTGCCCTTGTGTTGACCGTGCTCCACCATGTGTTTCCCGGCCTGTTTGGACTGTTCAGTCGGCTCCGCCCCGAGGCGGCGTTGGCTCATGATGCGCGGCAACAATTGCATGCATTGATTGCAGAACAACCAGGACTTCATGTTCGAGAATTGGCTCGAAGGAGCGGGATGCCCCGCGGCACCGTGGAACACCATTTGCGCAAATTGGAGGAGACAGGCCATGTGCAACGGATCGGGCATGCATCTCGCACCACATACGCCGTGAACTCCGTGGAACGCGAGACGGCGACGGCATCCCCGTTTCTACACGATGCAACCCGCGCCGGGATTCTGAAGGCCTTGGCTCATTCGGATGCGTCCAGTCTGTCGGGGCTCGCGAAGCTTGTCGGCGTTTCTCCTTCGACCTGTCATTTTCACCTTGGCAAGCTTGAGGCGGCGGGCCTGGTTGCCCGCACCCAGGGGCAGGGCCGCAAGAGCGTCATTGCATTGACACAGCGTGGCGAACGTCTCATGACAGCCAATCGCGACTAGCCAGCGGCCCGGGCGACGGAGCATGTCGGGGCGGCCAATGGCGCGCCCTCATCCTCACGTGCATCGCCCGGTGCCGACATGAACCCATCACCGCCCCACATCATCCCAGAGATCTTCGAATCCCGCGACGAGGTCATTGGGCGGTTCGTAGGCCAGCAGCGTCGCCAGGGTGTCGCTGCGGTTGGCAAGGTCCAGCCAATTCTGGGCGCCTTCCCGGCGGCGCTCGACGAGACCCGCGGTGGCGAGTTTCTTGACGTGGTAGCCAAGAGTCGCGACACTGATACCCATGGCGGCGGCCACGTCTTGGGCTTGCATGGCGCCGGGGACGAGGCGTGCAACGATTTCCAGGGGGCGGCGTTGGCGAAGGAGCGCGAGGATTTTGCGATCTTGTGCGGGGACGCCGCCTTCGATGCTGGTGGCGACGAAGTACCGCACGTATCGGCCGTCGGCTTGGGTGTTGACGAGACCGGCGCGTACCAAATGACGCAAGTGGTGTTCGGCGTGACTGGCCAGGATATCCAGGACGCGGGCGATTTCCCGTTGATGGAGGCCCGGGTGTTCCTTGATGCAGCGGTAGACGCGGCGGCGCGTGGAGCCCTCGGCGCCTTGTGCCAGGACGAGGACGACGAATTCGAGCAGATTCATCGGCGGGCCGCCGCCCAGTAATTCAGGACGAGGCCCGAGGCCATGCCGGCGCTCATGGCCAAGAGGGCCGATTCGGGGCGATTGCTCCAGAGCTGCCAAGCGGCGATGGCGGCTCCAAGGGCCATGCACGTGAAGCCCGATGCCAGCCACAGCAGGCGCGTGGTTCTGGCACGGGCCGCAGACCACCAGGCCACGGTGCTGACCCCGATGGCTACGACGAGGGCAACGGCGACGGCCACGGAGAGGAGCGTCATCGGCGTCGGACCGCTGTGATGGCCAAGAAGGCAACGGCGGCCGCCGTGGCCCAGGCGAACGCGGACAAATCCAGTGCTCGTTCGAAGGGAATGCTCGCCACGCCGAGGCGCGGGTCGTGCAGGATGGCCTCGCCTTGGGGGTAGGACCAGTACAGAATGCCGGAGCCGCCGGCTTCGTCGAGGCGTACGGAGGCACTCCATGCGACGGCTTCGTCGCGTCCATCAACGGTGACGTTGGGCACCCAGGAGAGGTACGGTTGCGCTCCGGCTCCGGCGCGCACGAGGGCAGGGTTGCCGTCGATGGTGCCGGTGCGTAAGCCATCGTCAACCGTGATGCTGCTGGCCACGGCGAGGCGCGATGTGGCGGATTGGAAACCGTAGCCTTCGATGATCACGTCGAATTTCGTGGCGTCGCCATCGTTGCGGACATCCAAGTGCAGCGCCCCGGTTTCGAGGAGGTAGGTAATCCGCTTGACCTCGGTGCCCGCGACGGCGTCCGCGTTGCGTGTCAGGTCAATCCGGGCCAGGACCGGTTCGCCGGGATCGTAGGCTTGGTCGCCGTCGCGGTCTTCGAATTCCAGGAGTTCGAGGAATTGGTGGTCGAGGCGAGTTTGACCGGCGATTTGGAATCGGTTGTCGGCTTTGCTGTAGCGGACGCCGGAGGTGCGGTCGGTGAATCCGTCGTCGTCATCGTCGAATTCGTTGTCATCCTCGTCATCGTCGCCTTCACGGTCGAAATCGTCATCGCCGTCCGCGTCCTCATCAGCCTCGTCATCGAGGTCGCCGTTCGATGCATCCTCCGGGTCTTGTTCATCGTCCGGCGCGTCAGGTTCCTCGGAATCCTCGGACGCGTCCCCGTCTTCCGGGGGTTCACTCGTTTCGTTGCCGTCGGCGTCGGGTTCGTTCGCGTCGGTGTCTTCGACGTCCGGTTCGTCGGGCTCGCACTCCGGATCGTCGGGACAGCCATCTTGGGCGGCCGCATGGGGGAGAAGAAGGAGGCAGAGCAGTGCGAGCCACTTCATGTTCAGTCCTTAGACGGTGTCCTCAGATGCGTCTTCCTCTTCGCTGTCGGATGCGTCGTCGGCATCGTCAGCGTCGGCATCGTCCGCATCGTCGGAGTCGTCGCCGTCGTCCGCGTCGCTCTGATCATCGGCGTCATCAGCGTCGTCGGCGTCATCAGCGTCGTCGGCGTCGTCCGCCTCGTCGGCGTCGTCAGCGTCGTCGGCGTCGTCGAGTTCCTCTTCGGTCAGACATTCTTGGAATTCTTCCTCGATTTCGGCAACTTCCTCGTCGTATTCGGCGCGGGCCTCGGCGACAGTCTCGTTGTAGTCGCGTTCGGCTTCCTCGCGCTCGGTCTGGGTGCTGTTGTCTTCGAGGGCTTCGTTGCGCTCTTGGGCAGCTTCACGCAGCGCTTCGTCAAGCTCTTCCTGGGCTTCGCGCAGTTCTTCGTCGCGCTCGAATTCACAGGATTCCTCCTCGGACGCCGCGTAGTGCTGGCGCGGTTCGTCGTCGTCGCCGTCGCCATCGATGTCGTCATCTTGGTCGTCGGTTTGGCCGTCGTTGTCGTCATCCACGTCGTCGACGTCGTTCTGGCCGTCGCCGTCGCTGTCATCGTCACTGGTCTGGACCGCCTTGACGACAGGCGTGTACGTGCCGTTTTGCAGGTCGACGCCGGCGTCGAGGTCAAAGTCCACCAGGATTTCGATGCCGTCGGCGTCGACGGTGAAGTCGTCGCTGATGCTGACCACGTTGCCAAAGACGTTCAGCAGCTCGGTGGAGCCGTCGAGGTTGGTGATCTCCACTTCACTGACGGCGATGCGCAGGCCTTCGTAGTCGCCGGCAGGCAAGTCGAAATTGGCCAATTGTTCCTTGGCATCAGCCGCGCTCAGAGACAGCAGCTCAATGGTTTGGCGACCTTCGTAGACGGTGAACCAGCCGCCATCGACGGCCTTGGCTTGGGCCTTCGTGAACGTCACATGAACTTCGGCGACGTCGTCGGTGAGGTCGTCCTTAACGTACAACGTCGAGGACGCTTGGGCGTCCCCCACGCAGCCGCTCAGGGCAATGGCCGCAAATGCGACGGTCACGGCCCAGAGGCCGGCTCGTTTCGGGGTATGCGATGTGGCGCGCATGAACAGAAGCTCATCGTCCGCAGTATATAGGCGACTTTGGGCGTTCTTCAAAGTTGGATGCCCAAAACCCCGAATCGTGCCCGTGCAACAGGAGAACCCGGGCTACGGCGCCGCGTTCAAACCACCGGGTCCTTCCGGAATGTAGACGGTCCATGGAGTGAAGCGAACACGCTTGGAAAGGACGCCCAGCATGGCTGCAGCCGCTTCGCGAATGGTGCTCGGCTCTTGATCGGGCAGGCGTAGGCCGGCGCGCAGAACGAGATCCGTGCCATTGAGCACCAACACCATCCGGTAATCCGCATCTTCGCGCCAGGAGTGCACCTCAGCCACCGTGGGCCGTTGCAGACGCTTCAACGCAAGCGCCACCGCGACCGTCAACGGAATCAAGATGAGAAGCCAAAGCCACTCCATGCCCTGCATTCTGGACGTCCTGCCTTTTCAGGTCGTCGCTGGGGGAAGTCAGCGCCCAGGAGCCCCCTCAAAACAAGCGCATCTGACCCGTCGGCTGGACCTGCGTCGACGATCCCAAGCCCAGTTGCGCGCCGACGACGCCTTCAACCGCTTCCAGGAAAGCAGGCTCGGAGCCGCGCGGAATCGTCGCGCCTGCCGCACCTTCATGGCCACCTCCTTGGCCACCAACGATGGCGCTGCCTTCCCGCATGGCCGTCGCAAGATCGATGCGGCCCTTCAATTCGTGCGGCGCGCGGCTGCTGACCTTGGTCCGGCCATCTGGGGTGTGGGCGAATCCAATCAAGGGGCGGTCGCGGCGCAGGCCAAGGCCATCGAGGGCCATGCCGCAAACAATGCCGACGACGGTGTCGCGCACGTGATCTTCCAGGTGGACCCATTGCAGGGCGTCGGTTTCCTGGATGCCTTGTTTGGCCAAAGCATCGAGGCTCTTGACGAGGTGCTTCTTGTGGTCGTTGCGCAGGCTGAGGGCTTCCTGGAATGCCTTGTCCCGGTCGCCGCGCGCCACGGCAAGGCCAATGTCCGGTTCGTCGTAGCGGGCGGTGCTGTTGAGCAGCGTGCCAAATTCCTGCATTTCATGCACTGGGGTGCCGGGCGTCTCCTGGGCCAATGTGACGACTTGCCGAAACAGGCCTTCGAGGGGCAAGCCGCAATCAAGCAGGCGATTCACCAAGGCAGATCGAATCCGACGTCGGTGGCCTTCATCGAGGGCACTCCAGGACGTTCGGCAGTCCACGTCCAATTGGGCAAGGAATTGTTCCGCGGTTTTTCGGCTGCCCGTGGCGCCGGGGACACTAATGTCCGCGTAGGCCAGGAACGTGCGCAAGTCCCGCGTCTCGGGGCCAAAGAACGCAAGATCATCCTGGGCGGTGAGAAGGCCCGCTTCGGTGCCGACGGCCAAGATGTGTTGGTTCGTGCCGTGAAATCCACCGTGACGGTTCTGCAGGTCCGCCGTGGCGCCTACCAAAGCAATGGGGAGCAAGTCTTGGTTGTCGGCGCTCAAGGCATGTGCGACGAGGTACGCACATCCAGCGCCACTGATTTCGTCCCCTTCCAGACCATCCATCAGGGGATTGACGTGCGGAAAATCTTCCTCGGTGCCGTCGCGCACCAATTGATGGTGGTCGCAGACGAGGCGGGGCACGTCGAAGTGCATGTACGCGGTGGAGCCGAAATCGCAGAACCACAATGCGTCATGGTCGCCATCCTGCAAGGCCGCAATGTGCACGTCGTCGAGGCTCTTGGCAGGGACGCTGCGGTGAGAACAGCCCGCCCGGTCGAGGGCTTCGATGGCGATGGCGCCGCTGGTGACGCCGTCCGCGTCGATGTGATGGACGACCGTTACGGTGCGTCCCGCGGCCTTCTGTTCGTGGACCCACGCCGCGCCTTGTTTGGCCCGGGCTGCAAGCCGGGGATCGATGCGCGCCAGGAGGTCCACGCCGCTTGAAGGCAGTGCCTCCATTTCAGGGGGAGGGAGGGTTCAGGAAAACTGCGGCGCCGGGATGACCGGCAGCGTCAGTTGCAGATTTTCCAGGACCGTGCCACTGGGCAGGCGTTGGCTGTTGCCAAAGAACATCGGCTCGACGCTGCTGACGACGAGGACCAAGCTTTCGCCGGCGGGCACGTGCGTGGCGATGCCGCCCAGTTCGATGTCGAAGTCCACGGCGCCGGTGTTGGGGCCGGCGATGCGCAGGGGCCGCACTTGGTCGTCGACGATGTGCTCCATCAGGCCGCTCGTGTCTTGCTTGTAGAACGAGAAGTAGACAATCGTGTCCGGTCCGGGGGCGGTGATGCTGCCACTGAGGCGGGGAATGCCGGCGACCGTCGTTGCTTCGGGGAATTCCAAGGTCAGCAGCGGGGCGAGGCTTCCGGCCCCAGCGGCTTGCACGACAGGCAACGGCCCCGCGATGTCATGGGTCTGGAAGTCCGTGCCGGGCAGCGGGAAATCGTCACCGTAGATGGGGGTCCCGTCTTCGAGGCTGATGCAGACGTCGCGACCCGTGTCGACGTCGAGTTCCAGGAGCCATTTCTGGTGCCATTCGATGCCCAGTTCTTCCCGGCCGCCGCACGGCCATCCGCCGGGAGCACCCTGCAATCCGGCGCCGTAGCCAATCGGACTTTCGCCGTAGAGGCTGTCCGTGTGGAGCACGTGGCCACCCAGGTACGTGTAGAGTTGCACTGGAGCACCATTGCGCTTGAGTTGGTCGTAGTTCCAGACGGCTTGGTTGAGCGGGAACAAGGTGTCAATCGGGCTTTGGATCAACCGCGTCGGCACCGTGAGGCCGTCGGGGTAGAATTCGGGGCTGGCTTCATTGAATTCCGTGACCAAGTCCGGCACGACGCCTAGTTGGCCGGCCGGCAGTTCGTTGCTGCTCATCGCCCACGTCCAGCCTTGGTGGAAATCGTTGCTGAAGGTGATCGGGCTGATGGAATTGCCCGCGAGGTAGAACAGGCCGACCCAACCACTCTTGATGACGCCGTTGGGCGCCAGAGCGGTCGTGATGTTATGCCAGGTCATCTCCGGGACCATGGCATCGATGCGGTCGTCGAAGATGCTCGTCATCAATTGCATGGCACCGGCATAGGAGTAGCCGATGGTGCCAAGGCGCGGATCCGTGGGGTCGTCGCGGTCCTTGAGCACCCAATCCCAGGTTGCGATGGCATCGATGA
>JBMZJT010000023.1:10627-27534 GCA_049617695.1 Thermoplasmatota archaeon
GCGTCTGCGACTTCGATGTCGGGCTGCATGAAGTTGACTTCGCTGGTGTCCGTGGCGTCGCCGTGGCCACGCTGGTCGAAGCTCACGACGCCAAAGCCGGCTTCGATGTAGGCAAAGGCGTCGTTGGGCCCAGACATGCGGCTTCCCGTGAACCCGTGGCTGTGCAACAACACCGGCACTTGCTGGGTTTCGTTGGCAATGGCGGGACGGTACACGGTGACAGGCACCATGTGGCCACCCACACTTTCCACGAGCAAGTCCTCCTTCACGGAGATGCCGTCATTGGGGAAATGGGGGTAGGGATCGGGCAGGAGCGGCTCGCTTGGAGGCGGCGGCGTGCTGTTGTCCAACGGCGGCACCTGCAGCTCGGGGCCGTCGCTCACTGCCGACGGATCCTCCTCTCCAAAGCCCAGGCAACCTGCCAGGGGCACCAGCATCAGCACGATCAAGACCCTCATGTCCACCACGGCTCACGATTCTAGGGAGGTCTTCATGGTTGTGGACGAACCAGCCAACACAGAGCAACGCTTTCAGGGCGTCTTCTGTGGCCGCCTCGTGGACCCGGCGTTGGCCAAGCTGCTCGACTTGCAGTTCTTCCATGACAATGGCTTCGTGCGCAAGGAATGCCCCAGCTGCGGCAACCCGTACTGGTGCCTCGACGCCGAGCGCGACAATTGCGGCGACAGCACCTGCACGGAGTACAGTTTCCTGGGCGCGCCGTTGAGCAAGAAGCCGCTGAGCTTGCCGGAGATGCGCGAAGCGTTCCAGGCATTCTGGGAGACCCGTGGCCACACTCGTGTGCCGCGCAACCCGGTGGTGGCGCGCTGGCGCGATGACATCTACCTGAACATCGCCAGCATCGCCAACTACCAACCTCACACCACGAGCGGCGACGTCCCGCCGCCGGCCAACCCACTGGTCGTCAGCCAGCCGTGCATTCGGCTCAATGACCTGGCCAACATTGGTCGCAGTGGCCGCCATTTCTCGTGCTTCGAGATGATGGGACACCATGCCTTCAACAGCGCCGACTGGGGCGAGCATTACTGGACCGAGGAATGCGTCAGCGGCGGCCACGAGTTCCTCACCAATGTGCTGGGCCTGGAACCCAAGAGCCTCACGTACGTTGAATCGACCTGGAGCGGCGGCGGCAACGCGGGCCCCTGCGTGGAAGTGTTCGCCGGCGGCCTGGAAGTGGCGACGCTGGTGTTCATGTGCCTCGAGGAAGCCGAGGAATCCGAGGCAGAATTCACCATCAAGGGCGACGGCTACAAGATGATGGATCTGCGCATCATCGATACGGGCTGGGGCCTGGAGCGTCTCGCTTGGGCCAGCACCGGCACGCCGAGCGCCTACGAGACCGTCTTTCCGGACACCCTCGATGCCCTACGGGCGGCGGCCACCGTTTCCATCGCCGATGATGCACGCAGCAAGAAGATCATCGAGACCCATGCCATCGTGCAAGGTGTCCTGAACCTCGACGTCGGCATGAAACTGGATGCACTGCGCGCGGAAGTGGTCGACCGCCTCAAGGAGCACGGCATCGACACGACCGCCCAAGAACTCGAAGACGTCATGGGCCCGGTCGAAGCGCTCTACGCGCTGGCCGATCACCTGCGCTGCCTCAGCTTCATGGTCGGCGACGGCTTGGTGCCGGGGAACGTCAAGGCCGGTTACCTGATGCGCTTGATGTTCCGCCGCGCGCTGGGCTTCCGCAGCCGCCTCGGCATTCAAGCACCGCTGAGCGACCTTTTGGCTGCCAACATGGAGCGGATGCTCGACCAATTCCCCGCGTTTGAGCAAGCGATCCCCCGCGCCCGAGAAATGGCGGACCTGGAAACGGAGCGCCACCAAGAATCCCAAGAACGCGGCGGCCGGCTCGTGGCACGCCTGCTGCAAAAGAAGACCGTCATCGACACGGAACAACTGTTGGAGCTGTACGACACGCATGGCATCGGCCCCGGCACCGTTGCCCACGCCGCTGCCGAGCAAGGTGTCACCGTCGAAATTCCCGACGATTTCGACATCCTGCTCGCGGAACGCCACAGCAAGGAGAAGAAGGCCAAGGCCAAGCAGCTCGTGCCCGCCGACGTGCCCGCCACCCGGCGTATCTTCTACGAGGACGACGGGCAATGGGAGCAAACGTTCGAAGCGACTGTGACCTGGGCTGGCCAGAAGGACGGCCAAGACGTCGTGACCCTCGATCAGACTTGCTTCTTCCATGAAACCGGCGGCCAACCCGGCGACGTCGGCCACCTGGGCGACATCGAGGTCCTGAACACGCTCAAGGACGGCGACCACTGCCTGCACGTCGTCGCCAAGCCCATCGACGTCGGCACCCAGGTCACCGGCACCGTGGATTGGGACCGCCGCATGGATCACACCCGCAGTCACACGGCGACCCACATCATGAACCAGGCCGTGCGCCGCGTGCTCGGCCCCCACAGCTGGCAGGCGGGGACGCAGAAGTACCACGACTGTGCCCGCGTGGATATGAGCCACTACCGCCGCCCCAATCCCGAGGAATTGACGGCCATCGAGCGCCTTGCCAATGCCGTCGTCATGGAAGGCCGACCGGTTCACCGCGAATGGTGGCAGCGCCAGGAAGCCGAAGCCAAATGGGGCATGCAACTGCTGCAAGGCGGCATTCCAAAGGGAACCGACGTGCGCGTGGTCCGCATCGGCGCCGTGCCCGTCGATCAACCGCTGGTCAGCGGCCTCGAAGGCGACTTTGATGTCGAATACTGCGGCGGCACCCACTGCCGGCAAACGAGCCAAGTCGGCCCCATCAAGTTGTGGCGCACGGAGCGGATCCAAGACGGCGTCGAGCGCTTCGAATACAGCGCCGGACACCACGCCGTCGGCCGCTGGCAAAACGATGAATCGCTGCTGAAACAAGCCAGCGAGGCCCTCAGCGTCAGCCCCAACGAACTTCCCGCCGCCGCCGCACGCTTCTTCGACGAATGGAAGGAACGCGGCAAGTTGCTCGAGGAAGTTCAGAAGCAACTGGCAGAACTGAAGGCCGCCGCGGCCGGCAGCGATGCCGAGACCGTCAACGGCGTGCGCATCGTCGTCCAAGACGACTTGGACCCCGGCGCCATGCAGCAGACGGCGGCCAATCTCATCGGCGAAGGCAAGACCGTCGCCCTGCTAGCGGCTCCTGCTGGCCCGACGGTTCGGCTGCTGTTTGCTCGCAGCGGCGATGTTGATCTCGACATGGGAGGCATTCTGCGCGAAGCAGGTCAGCTGATGGGTGCCAAAGGTGGCGGACGGCCGGACTTCGCCCAAGGCGCGGGGAACCAACCAGACCAGCTGGGCGCGTGTCTGGACGCGGCTGCGGCCGCCGTCAAGGCCGGCTTGTGATCTGGCTCGTCGCTCTGTTGAGCATCCTGTTCGTCGCGGCGACGGTTGTCAAATTCATTCCCAAGCAAGTCGCCCAGGACGCCAAGCGATGGGGCCTGCCAGTCTGGTTCGTCCAACTCGTCGGCGTCGCAGAACTCGTCGCAGCCGGGCTGCTATGGTGGCCACCTGCGCGCGCCTGGACCGCGTGGTTCCTGGCCGCCATCATGGTCGGCGCCATCGGGATGCAAGTGCGCGGCCGACGGTGGAAGGAAGTACCTCACCCAGCCGTTACGCTGGCCCTTCTGGTGTGGCTGGCGACCACTGCTTGAGGTAACCCGTGAGCCGTAGTTTGCGTCGGGTGCTGTCACTCGTCATGCAACGCACCTTGCCAAAGACATCCCGTTCCTGCCAAGGCCTGTCATAGCGCCCGAGGCACCAGAAAATGCCGCTGACGCTGTTGGGATCGCGGCCATCCAGGGCGTACGTGTCGTTGAGGTGAAGCATCCAGCGCAGGGCGTCGCGCGCCGAGGGGGCCCATTCGAGGATCTTCTTGCCCCAAAGCATCCGCAAGTAGTTGTGAATTCGGCCCGATTCCAGGAGCTCGCGTTGGGCGGCATTCCAAATCTCGTCGTCCGTTTGCGCGGCTTCGAGGGTCGCCAAGTCGTAGGGCGCCGTGCGGTCGCCGTCGTGTTGTTCCAGCGTCGTGCGTGCCCATTCTGGCAGGCCCGGGTAGCGATTCCATGCCGGGTTGTGACGCGCCTCCATGTGGCCAAGTTCCCGCCATGTGATGACTTGATCCAGCAACGCTTCGGCGCCGGGTTCGAGGCCCCAGAATCCTTCCCGTTGTCCCTTGGCCTGACCCAGCATGCCGGGGTGCCAATCGGCGGCTTCTAGGATGCCGTGAACGACCTCGACGGCGCTGACGTGACCAAAGTGCAGGTACGGGCTCAAGCCAGTCTGGGCGTTGGCGTCCGGTTGGTTGCGTTCAGGGTAGCGCTCGACCCCGTCGATGGCATCTTGGACCACACGTGGACCGGCGTCGCCACGCGTTGCAACCGGGTCCGGGCCATCGATGGGAAGGCTGGCAAGATCCACGTCCGGATTGTGCGGCCCATCCCAGTCGTAGCCCTCGGGCACGTCAAGTGGCTCTGGGCTCGCAAGGCGTTGTGGCAATTCCTTCTGAACGAACCGGCGAAACACGTAGGCCGAGGGAAACGCCTTGCCGATGGACAATGGCAGCAGGCCGACGCCGTCGACGGCTTCGACGCGGACCGGCAACTTGGCTGCGGCGGCAAGCATGCGGGGATAGAAGAATCCGGGATGATCATCCGCCACGATGAGCCCGGCCCGTTTTGCCAGGTCAGCAAGCCATGGTTTGCCGGCGCCGGGTTCCGTTTCCAAGAACGCATGGTACGTGATGCCGGCCTTCTCGAACTCGGCGGCCCGCGCCTGCATGCCTTGTTGAACGAAGGCGTGGAACCGGCGGCTCGTGTAGGGTGCATCGCAGCGAAGGGCTTCGAACACCAGCAGCGGCCGATCATGTTCGTTTGCGATACGAATGGCGTGGTCCAGGGCCGGATTCCAGGTGCTTCGGCGGGCCGACGTGGACCAATAGACGACAGGACCCTCGCCCAATTTTCGGTCGTTCAGGACGCGGACGCGCTCATGCACGCAGCATCCACTCCGCGGGATACGGATCCAAGTAAGTCTGCTCGAGCAGCCATGCCGGCGCATGCTTGCGGGCATGGTGGGCCAGCAGGGTCAGCGGCACCAACAAGGGGACGAGGCCGGTACGGTAGGCATCGATGTGCCCTGCCAATTCGGCCCGGTCGTCGGCGTCGATGGCGTCCGAAACATACCCTTGGATGTGCTGCAAGACATTGGCGTGGCGACCCCGCGTCGATTGGGTTTGCAAGGTCGGTGCGAGGCGTTCCCGGTAGCCGGCAACGTCGCCTGCGGCAGCCAATTGGCCCAGGGCTTTGGCGCCGGCGGGGTCGTGAGCCATGAGCGTCAATTTGTGCCGGGCATGCCAGGTGGAGAGTGCATGGGCGTCCGGTTCACCGAGTTCTTCCCAGCGCAGCCACGTGAAGGCTTGGTCGAAGAAGTGTTCCCGCCAGCCAGGTTCGCGCAGGCGGCCTTCGTCGGTCACCGGCACATGCGTCTGCATGAGGCGCCCGGCGACGATTCCGGGGCCGCGACCTCGTTGGGTGCCGGCTTCCCAGATTGGCACATCGAGGCCACAGCTCGGGCTGCCTCGTTTGAGAATGATGCCGTGAACGGCGTCTTGTGGCGTGGTGGCGGCCAGTGCATCCGTCGGATCGGCGCCCTCTTTGGTCACGGCGCGGACCTTGCCGTCGATCCGTTCAAGGCGCAGCGTCGGCCGCGGCGTCCCCATCACCGCATCTTCAGGGCAGAAGGGCACCCAATCGACGTGATCGCCCACGATGTCGGCCAGGAACGCTTCGCGCTTGTGTCCGGCATTCCAGCGGACTCGCTCGCCAAGCAAACATGCAGACACGGCGAGTCGCAAGCGCACGGACAGGCCAAGGCCCGTCCGTTCAAGACCTTGGTCCAAGTGGCCCTGTGCCAAACTGACTTCAAGGCGAGTCCAATGTTGACCCATGGCCAGCATGAAGTACGCGGTACTGTACGGTAGCCACCGGCGCGACCGCAAGGGAATCAATGCCGCGAACTTCCTGGTCAAGCAAATCGAAGCGCGCGGCCATGAGGCAACCCTTCTGGATGCCAAGGAGCTGGATCTTCCCTTCTTGGATTGGATGTACAAGGAGTACCCCGAAGGCGAAGCCCCCGAGGGCATGCAGCGGGCGCACGACGTGCTGGATGCGGCGGACGGCTTCGTGGTCGTCGGCGGCGAATGGAACCACTCGATTCCCCCGAGCCTGAAGAACCTCCTCGACCACTACCAATCCGAGTACCACTACAAGCCCGGCGCCATTGCAACGTACTCTGCGGGACCCTTTGGCGGCGCCCGCGCGGCGACGCATTACCGCGCCATCATGGGCGAATTGGGCATGGCCACGATCAGCATCATGTTCAGCATGAGCGGCGTCCACCGCAGCTTCGACGACGACGGCAACGACATCACCGAAGGCAAGGATTACGAGCGCAGGGTCGGCCGCTTCCTGGACGAGTTGGATTGGTACGCGGACGCCTTGAAGGCCAAGCGCGAGTGCGGCGACGACCTGCGCGGCTGCGGCGACCGCCGCGCCGAAGAAGCCACGGCCTAGCCGGCTTCCTTGGCAATGGCCCGCGTCATGGCCGCAAACAGGGGCCGGTGCACCGGATAGACCGCCCACCAATAGGAGAGGCCGAACAAACCCCGCGGCTCATACAGGGCCGTCTGGGTCAGGCGCGCACCCCCATCTTCCGGCTCGGTTTCGAATTGCAGCCACGCCTTGCCAGGCAACTTCATCTCGGCCCGGAGCCGCAGGAGACGGCCCGGTTCGAGGGCTTCCACGCGCCAGAAGTCGACGCGCTCTCCAATGCGCAAGGTGCGGCGGCTGCGACGACCTTGGCGCAGCCCGGGACCTCCGACCATGCGATCCATCGCCCCGCGCAGACGCCACGCCCAATTCCAGGCGAGCCAGCCACGTTCGCCGCCAAGCGACGCCACGACGGCGAACACTTGCTCCGGCGTGGCGTCGACGTACACGGACCGAGATTCTTGTTTGAGATTCTCCCAGTCCGTGAGGACGAAGCCATGGTCGCCGGCGCCGGACCAACGCGTTTCGACCTCATCGTCCGCCATGCGCTGCAAGGCCAACCGGACCGCGTCGTCGTAGCCAAGTGGCTCGATTTGTGGAAACAATTCGCGGGCCCGGGTGACGTCCGCCGTGACCGGATGGACGATGCCGGCAAGCAGCGGAATCGCCAGTTTGTTCGGGATTGGCGTGATGAACTGAACCCATCGGCCGGCAAGCGTTGGTGCCAACACGGGCACGGGCATGATGAGCCGGCGCAGCCCTCGAATGCGCGCGTACCGGTGCATCATTTGACGAAATGGCAGTACTTCCCCGCCGATGTCCACGATGCCCGCCGGTTCGACGTCCAAGGCTGCGACGAGGTAGGCCAGGACGTCGCGAACGGCGATGGGCTGGACGTCGTTGCGCACCCATTTGGGCGTGACCATGACGGGAAGTCGCTCTGTGAGGTAGCGCGTCATTTCGAAGCTCGCAGACCCGCTCCCAATGACGGGCCCCGCGCGAAATTCCGTGATGGGACCTACCGCCAATTCTTGGCCAACTTCGGCGCGGCTGGCCAAATGTGCGGAGGCGTCGCCTTTGGGTTGCAAGCCGCCGAGGTAGATGATGTGGGTGCCCTTGGCCGCCTTGGCAAAGGCCCACGCCGCAAGGCGGTCTTCCTCCTGGAAGTCCTTGCTGTCCGTCATCCGATGGATGAGGTAGTAGGCGGCATCGATGCCGTCGCAGCAGCCGTCGAGGCTGCTTGGATCCGTGACGTCGCCAATGTGAACGTCCACGTCATGGGACCAGGCGAAGCCTTCGATCCGGCTGGCGTCGCGCACCATGACACGGACCTGGTGGCCAGCGTCCAGGAGTCGTGGAACGAGTCGGCCGCCGATGTAGCCATTGGCGCCGGTGACGAGCACATGCACACGGCGGCATGAACGGCGTGCATGATGAAGGATGGCCCAGGGGCGAAGGGCTTCAAGCACCCCGTCCATGAACGGTTATGCAAGTTGTGACTGCGAAGCCCCAATTGGAAGGCGGCGGATTCTTGGTTCACCGGCCGTTTCCAAGCACGGCGCTGCCCGACATGGACCCGTTCCTGCTGCTGGACGAAATGGGCCCTTCCAACCCAGGCCCGCGCGAAGCCGTGGGCGCGCCCGACCATCCGCATCGCGGCTTCGAGACGGTGACGTACATCCTGGACGGCGCGCTAGAGCACAAGGACAGCCATGGCAACCACGGCGTTCTGACGCCCGGCGACGTCCAATGGATGACAGCAGGTAGCGGCGTCGTCCACAGCGAGATGCCCGAGAAGCAATTCTTCGAAACCGGCGGGCGCATCCACGGCATCCAATTGTGGGTGAATCTGCCGGCCAAAGACAAGATGATGCAGCCGCGCTACCAGGACATTCCTGCGGCAGACATGCCCGAAGTCCATACTGACGGCGGGACCGTCCGCGTCATCAGCGGTAGCTACCAAGGCACCGGCGCCTTGATCGATACGATCGTGCCGATTCAGTACCTGCACGTGCGACTTGCTGGCACGCTCCCGGTGACCATCCCCGACGGCCACAATGGCTTCGTGTACGTCCTCAAGGGCAATGTGGCCGTGGCCGACGACGAGGTGGGCGACCACCAGTTGTTGCGCCTGGCCCCCGGCGACCACGAGCTGTCGGGCCTTGGCGATTGTTTGGTGCTGTCGGGCCAGCCTATCGGCGAGCCCGTGAGCCGCTACGGGCCGTTCGTCATGAACACGCGCGAGGAAATCTACCAAGCCGTGCGCGATTTCCAGGAAGGCCGCTTCGGCACCATCGATCCCATGATGGAGGACAAGTTGTTCTCGAAGCCGGTTCACGACCCGTCCGGTTGAAGTCCCGGCGCCGCGTGGCCAGGTTGTGCACGCGCCAAGTGCTTGCCGCGACATCCTGCGCCGCCTGAAGGCTGGCCATGACCCCCGGAGCCTGTTGGCTGAAGCGACCCGGATTCCGGATGAAGGTTGGTCCGCCCAAGCGATGTTCCATGTCAGTGGCAGCCGCGACCTCATGTTCGACGAAGGCAAAGCCGGCCTCGAACAGGCGTTGGCCCGCGCCAAAGCGTGTGAACGCATCGGCCGCCGCATCGAAGTCTGGACGGACATCTTGAGCCACTTGCCCGGCTGGCGCGCGGGCGCCCGGAACCCGGAGGCCCATGTCGTGCGCGACGATGCCCTGGAAACCGCGCTCGCCGACATCGAGGCCTTGCCCAACGGCGTCTGGATCACCGACGCCATCGAAGGCGCAGCCAAGCATGTGGGACGCGCCGGCAGGCAGCGCATGCTCGCCCGTGCCCTGTCCAACCAAGGCGAAGAAGCCGCCGGAGCCAAGGCGGTCCTGAAGGCCGCCGGGGACGACCGCGCCGGGCTCGAACAACTGCTCGAAGCGGCACCTCCAGAGGTCCGCGCCGCCGTGCTGGGCGCCGATGAGGCACTCGACGCTGCATGGGCGATTGCTGACCTCGCGCAACGGGCCGAAGCGCTGCGGGTGCTCATCTGGAAATGCGATGACCCCGAGCGTCTTCGCCGGATTGCCCAAAGCGCGAACCGGCACATGCCCGAAGATCAAGTCCGCGTCTGGACCCAGGTGGGGGCACGACTTGACAAGCTCGGCGCGGACGGCACGGCGTTGTGGGCTGCGGCCGAGGCCCGGCTCGACAACGTCCCGGAGGCATCCAAGGCAAAGTTGGAGCGCAAATTGATCGCGGCCCGTGAGCGCGCTGGCGGCGCACCCGCACCCGCGCCCCGACCGACGGCTGCCAAGGACGCTTCGCCCGTCCCGGAGCGCATCGGACACACCTTGGCCTTGGTCAATACCTATGAAGGCGGGCTCAAGCTGCCTCACCTACGTGCCGTCGCCCGCGCTGCGCCCGTGTGCCACGCCTTCGGCCTCGACCTCGCCTTGCTGGACTTCCCCGTGGAAGACCTCGCCAGCCTCGTGCAAGCCGTCGAATCCGAAACCGGCATCGGCGAAGGCGGACGCTACTTGGCCGGACTTCACGCAGCCGGCCGCCTCCTCGACCGCGCCCCGCGAACCTGGGTCGCCACCACGCCCAAACCCGCTGCAGACAAGCAAGCCGAGCTCGCCGGCCGCGGCCCCATCTGCTTCCTGATGGGCGTCGGACCCAAAGGCCTACCAGCACACATGCTCGAAGCCGCAGAACTCCACTACGAAATCACGGGCAACGGCACCAGTCTCGAAACCGCCACCGCCATGGGGATTCTGGCCGAACGGCTCCGCGCATTGGGCCCCGCCTAGCCCCTGGCACAACGCCCAAGCCCCGGGGCCGGGATGCCCCAACATGCGCGCCTGCTCCGTTTGTGGTTCCCAGCGCCTACGCATGCCCGGTTTCGCCGACGGCATCGTCCCTGAAATCGACAATTTGCAAGAGTGGGTCTGCGAAAAGGGCCACCAAATGACACCCTTGGAATTTGACGACGCTGAGGCGCTGCGGGCGTTCCAGGATTCGCTTGCCTAAGGAACGAGGAATCCGCCGACAGGTCGATTGGCACGGAATCAAGCCGCGTTTGGTGTGACTAGGCCACAACGAACACGCCTTCCATCCCGTTGCTCCGGTGGTCGCCCACCGAGCAGTAAAAGGCGTACTCACCAGGCGCAGGGGCGATGAACGTCACTTCAGCGGTCTCGCCAACGCCGATGACCTCCGTGCCGGCACCATCCACGCCTTCCAGCACCCAGTCGTGGCTCATGACCGGATTCTGATCACTGTTGGTGAACCGAATCGTCACTTCAGCACCCGCGGGCACCTCAATGCGGACCGGATCGTAGGCAATCGTCACAGGATACAGGCCCGTAAGTCCGACTTCAATGGTGATGGGCTCGGGCAGGGGCGGCACGGTGCCGTTCCCGGGCGTTCCCTCAGGCGCGTTTGAGCCATTTCCGTCCGGGGAATCTGTAGGTTCAGCAGGCTCATCGGCGCAGCCAGCCAGCAGCAAAATCAACGCGACGAACAGGACACGCATGCATCCTGCCACGCACCGCACCGCATCAGGCTTGTGGCCGGGGCCTTTTTTACGGCGCCCCCGTCCCCGACCCCGTCGGAGGGTCCTATGTACCAACTGAAGGAAGGCCAACTGGCCTACATTTTCCATCGCGTCTCAGGGGTGGCGATCGTGTTCTTCCTGTTTGCACACATCGTCGAGAACTTCATGCTCCTCCAGGGGCCGGACGCTTACAACTCGACGATCGCCAATTTCCACACGTGGTACGCCCGCCTCGGTGAGTTCGCCCTCATCGCCGCCGTCGTCTACCACGCCTTGAACGGCATCCGCATCATCATCATCGACTTCTGGCAAGAATCCACGAAGTACCAGAAGCAGATGTGGTACGGCGTCATGGCGCTCTCGGCCATCATCCTGCTCTGGGTTGCCAACATCATGCTGTTCCAGTATGACGGCTGGCCCTGGATGGAGGGAGGTCACTGATGTCTGACTCCTACATTTCCAGCAGTGCCAAGCCCGTCGGCGGCAGCCGCTTCGAGGTCTTCCAATGGTACTACTTCCGCGTCAGCGGCCTGATGCTGACCTTCCTAGCGTTCTTCCACTTGTGGCTCAATCACATCCAGACGGATGTCGGCGACCTGAGCTACGAGTTGGTCATCAACCGCCTGCGCGACTACCCGATTCTGCGCGTCGTGGACTTCATGCTCCTGTTCTTGGGTCTGAGCCACGGTTTGCTCGGTGTCAAGAACATCATTGACGACCGCGCCCGCACCCCGGGCCAGCGTCTGTTCTGGCTCAGTCTCCTGGCGGTGCTGTTTACCGTCTTCCTGGTCGCCGGCACCGCTGTGCTGTGGACCCTCGACGTCTCCGGAGGCGCCTAGATGAACCACCACAAATTCGACGCCGTGATTGTTGGCGCCGGCGGCGCAGGCCTCATGGCGGCGCTGGAACTGGCCAAGCACAAGGAACTCAACGTCGCCGTGCTGAGCAAGCTCTACCCTGTGCGCAGCCACACCGGCGCCGCCCAGGGCGGCATCTCCGCCAGCCTGGGCAACATCAACCCGGACGACTGGGAGAACCACACCTTTGACACCGTCAAGGGCAGCGACTACCTGGGCGACCAGGACGCCATCGAGATCATGTGCAAGGACGCGGTGGACACCATCGTCCACCTGGAGCACCTCGGTTTGCCCTTCGACCGCTTGCCCAACGGCACCATCAGCCAGCGCAAGTTCGGCGGACACACCGCCCGCGGCCCCAACGACCCGTACAAGGAACGCCCCGCCGTGGAGCGCGCCTGCCACGCGGCCGACCGCACCGGCCACGCCATCCTGCACACGCTGTACCAGCAATGCATCAAGGAAGGCGTCCGCTTCTTCAACGAATACCAGGTGATGGACCTCATCGAAGGCACCGACGCCGACGGCAACCGCGCGATCGGTGGCTGCGTTGCCTACTGCATCGAAGACGGTGCCCTGCACACGTTCCACAGCAAGGCCGTCATGTTCGCCACGGGTGGCTACGGCCGCGCCTGGAAGGTCACCAGCAACGCCCACGCGCTGACCGGCGACGGCGTCGGCATCGCCATGGCCCACGGCGTGCCCTTCGAGGACCCCGAATTCCTGCAATTCCACCCCACCGGCCTCTGGCGCATCGGCGTCCTGGTCAGTGAAGCCGTTCGCGGCGAAGGCGGCATCCTGCGCAACAAGGACGGCGAGGCCTTCATGGCCCGCTACGCGCCCACCGTGAAGGACCTGGCCAGCCGCGACGTCGTGAGCCGCGCCATCTACACGGAGATCCGCGAAGGCAAGGGCATCGGCCCCAAGGGCGACCAATACGTCCACCTGGACATCACCCACTTGCCTCCGGAAGTCATCGACCAGAAGCTCCCCGAAGTGACCGGCTTTGCCCGCACCTACCTCGGCGTGGAGCCCAAGACGGAGCCCATCCCGGTCGCCCCGACGGCCCACTACGCCATGGGCGGCGTGCCCACCAACGTGGATGGCCAAGTGGTTATTGACGCCGACAACACCGTCCTGCCCGGCTTCTACGCCGCCGGCGAAGTGGCCTGCGTGAGCGTCCACGGCGCCAACCGCCTCGGCACCAACAGCCTGCTCGACTTGGTCGTATTCGGCCGCCGCGGCGGCAAGAAGATGGCCGAAGACTGCAAGGCGATGGACTTCCCGCAAATCGATGTGGACCTGGCCAAGCACACCGCCGCCACCAATGCGACGCTCCAGAAGCTGCTGACCGGCAGCGGCAAGGAAACCGTCGCCGGCCTGCGCGACGAAATGCAGGAAGCGATGATGGACCTCTGCGGTGTCTACCGCACGAAGGAAAGCCTGACTGAATGCATTGGCATCATCGAGGGCCTGCGCAAGCGCTACCACGATGTGGCCGTCAAGGACCAAGGCAAGCTGTTCAACACCGAACTGCTGGAAGCTCTGGAACTCGGCTACCTCCTGGACATCAGCCTCGCCGTCTGTGAAGCCGCATTGGCTCGCGAAGAATCCCGTGGCGGCCACGCCCGCGACGACTTCCAAGCCCGCGACGACCAACAGTTCCTGAAGCACACCTTGGCGACGCTTGATGGTGACAAGATCAAGCTGGACTACAAGCCCGTCGTTGTGACCCGCTACCAACCCATGGAGCGTGTGTACTGATGTCTGAACTCCCGACGAAGAACGTCACGCTGCGCATCAAGCGCTACAATCCCGAAGCCGGCGACAAGAAGGGCACACTCGAGACCTACCAGCTCAGCGGCGTCCTGCCGACCGACCGTGTCTTGGATCTCCTGAACCGCGTCAAGTGGGAGCAAGATGGCAGTCTGACCTACCGCCGCTCCTGTGCCCACGGCATCTGCGGTAGCGACGCCATGGTCATCAACGGCAAGAACCGCCTGGCCTGCAAGATCCTGGCCAAGGACCTGCCCGACACGATCACCGTCGAGCCTCTCAAGGGCCTGCCCACGAAGAAGGACCTCGTGGCGGATATGGAGCCGTTCTTCAAGAGCTACGAGAGCGTGATGCCGTTCCAAGTCGTCGAGCATGAACCGACCGGTCGCGAACGCCTGCAATCTCATGAGGACCAGCAGCTCATCGACGACCAGGCCAAGTGCATCATGTGCTCGATCTGCACGACGAGCTGCCCCAGCTTCTGGAGCAACGACCAGTACGTCGGCCCCGCTGCCATTGTGCAGGCCAGCCGCTTCCTGTTCGACACCCGCGACGAAGGCAACGATGAGCGCCTGAAGCGCCTCAATGAGTACACGGGCGTCTGGCGCTGCCGGACGATCTTCAACTGCGTCGAAGCGTGCCCGCAAGGCATCGACATCCCGAAGCACATTGGCAACGTCAAGAAGGCCATCCTGCACGGGAACACGGACTTCATCCGCAGCTGAGGCACGTTCACGGAACATGCGGGGCTGAGGAGCGAAGCTCCGAACGCCGCGCGCCGAATCCAAACGTGGGCGTTTGGCTGCACGGGAACACGGACTTCATCCGCAGCTGAAGCATGTTCACGGACTTCGGCTCAGGACGCGCAAAAAACCTCTTCCTCTCCTCCTCGTCTCTTGAGATGTGAACCTAGGCAACAGCCTCCGGACGAGTTGGCAACTCACCAAGGCAAGCTGGCGCGTCCTGATGCAGGACAAGGAACTCCTTTGGATGCCCTTTCTGAGCTTCCTCGCTTCCTTGATGGCCGTCCTCTCCGTCGTGGGCCTGAATCTTGCCATCACGCCGGAATTGTTGGTGTATGGCATTTGGTCGCCAGTGAACACGGCGCTCGCCTTGCTCTTGTACGTCGCATTGGCTTTCGTGGCCGTCTACTTTCACGCCGCCACCGTCGCCGGCGCCCATGAGCGGTTGGCCGGCGGCGATCCCACAGTTGGATCGGCCTTGCGCGCCGCCAATCGCGCCTGGCAACGCCTCTTGGTTTGGGCCATCATCGTGGCGACCATCAATTTGATCCTTCAAGTGATTCGCGAGAAAGGCGGGGCCCTGGGACGCATGGTGGCCAGCATTGGTGGGACCGCATGGAACCTCGCGACGTTTTTCGTCGTCCCGAGCCTCCTCTTCACGGACGATGGCGTCGGCGCGAGCCTGACGCGCAGCGGCCGCATCTTCAAGGAGCGCTGGGGCGAGGCCATCACGGGCCACGTCGGGCTAGGCTTGGCGACGGGGATCATCTTCGTCGCATGGGCCATGCTCGGGATCAATCTGATTGGCCCGTTGGGCATCTTCGGAATCGCGGGCTTGGTGTTCGGGTTGTTGACGTACATCGGCGGCATGCTGGCCATCGCATTGATTGGCACCGTGCTCTCCGCGATCTACAAGGCGGCCCTATATCGCTACGCTCAGGGCGAGCCGACGCCGGACTTCTCCGGGTTTGACCTGGCTCTGGCAGCCCGCTAGACCGGCGGCGGTCCTGGCCTCCATGCTTAAGTAGGCGCAGGCTCAAAATGAGAGGATATGGCCGTTCGCCCGAACCGTCCTCCATTGCCGCGCATGGCTGTCTGGAGCGCCGGCCTTGGTGTCGCCGGCTCCGTGCTGGCGGTGGCGTTCTTGGCGTGGGGCATGAGTGACGTGGACGGGGACGGCGCGGCAAGTTTCCAGGAAATGGGCGTCGGCACCCAGCCCATGCGGGCGGATTCGGATGGCGATGGCGCCATGGATGGCTGGGAATTGGCGCGTGGCTTCGATCCCATGCAGGGGGAGGCGTTCGAGTCACTTGGAAGCACACCGAGTGTCGGCTGTCAATTGTCCCTGTCGACCTGTGATGAGCCCGAAACGGAAGCCAGCCAGCAACCGCCGCCACCGACGGTGAGTGACAATCAAGCGCAGCTTCGAACCGGCTTGTTGGCCCTCGGCGCCGCCATGGTGGCTTCCGTTGCTGGCATCTTCACGGGCCGCGTGGTGCGCTGATACCCCGGCCATGGCGGTTATGTCCCCGGACGACCCATGGCGACTTGGTGTTGCGCCTCCTTGCCGTCTTGATGGTCGCCGTGCTTGCCTTCGGCCTCTCGTTGCCTTTGGATTTTGATGGCGATGACCTCGTCTTGGTTCAGGAATGGCACGCTGGCACGGACCCGTTGGACGCGGACACCGACGGCGACCGCATCTTGGATGGCCCGGAACGAAGCCGTGGTTTGGACCCAACACAGCGGGACACCGATCAGGACGGACTCACGGACGGAGACGAATTGGACCTGCGCAGCGACCCGCTCGCGGCGGACACCGATGAGGACGGCGTGTTGGATGGGCGCGAGGGCGCCATCGTCTGCATCCAGCGCACGGACTGTGACGGCGACGGCATCCCAGACGGGGCGGAGGCGCCGACATTCGATCCCCTCGACACCGACACCTACGACGTGGGCCTCAGCGACGCCGTGGTCGCCGCCTTCGAGGCAGCCGGCCAGCCCGCCGGGCCCGACGCTGACGAAGATGGCATTCCGGATGCCTGGGAATCGCAGCCGGGCCTGATTACATGGGGACCGTTTGCGCCGGTGGCCGGGCAACGCGATCTGCTTGTGGAATACATCAAGGTCGTCGGGCCCAGCAGCGGCCGCTTCGACCTCGATTTTGATCCCGCTTACGAGGCCGTCGCCCAGATGTTCCTTGATGGCGGCATCCAGTTGCAATGGATTGAAACCGTGGCCACGACGACGCGTGAAGTGCGCCCGGGCTTCCTGGAAGGCGAGGATTTGGGCTACTACCGGGCGGCCTTGGACCGGGGCGAAGCAAGCGGCAATCCGTTTGTGACGACGATTGTCCTCAACCCCCAGCAGACCCAGGAAGATTTGGCGGGGGAAGTTCTGGGGGCCGCGTTTTTGCGCTCGATGATTGCGACGGTGGATTACGGCGCCCACG
>JBMZJT010000024.1:0-24517 GCA_049617695.1 Thermoplasmatota archaeon
CCTTGTTGACGCATGATGGATTCGCCGGCATGTTGCACCACGTCGAGGCCGATCAAATCGGCCAGGGCGAGGGGGCCCATGGGCATCCCGGCGCCGGCTTGCATGGCCAAGTCGATGTCCTTGGGCTTGGCAATCTCCTCTTCGTAGCAGGAGAATGCCTCCGAGAGCATCGGGGCGAGGATGCGGTTGACGAGGAAGCCGGGGCAGTCCTTGACTTGGACGGGCAGGATGGGGAAGCGGTGGTTGCGCATGGGCGCAAGGAAATTGATGATGTCCTCGGGGACGTCGTAGCGCGTCTCAATGCCAGGGATGACTTCGACCAGCGGCAGCGTCGTAGGCGGGTTGAAGAAGTGGACGCCGAGGAATTTGCCGCGGCGCTCCTTGGGCAGCCGGCCGGCGAGTTCGCTGATGCTGATGGTGCTGGTATTGGTGGCCACGACGCAGTGGTCGCTGACGTGCTCGAACAGCTCCTTCAGGACCTTTTCCTTGAGATCGAGGCTCTCCGGGACCGCTTCAATGACGAGGTCGGCTTTGTCGAAGCCTTCGAAGTCGGTCTGCCAGGTGATCTTGGAGAGAATCTGGGCCTTGCGGTCCTCCGTGTACGTCGGCTTGAGATTCTCAGCGGCAGTCGCCTTTTGGTCGTCCGTCAGCTCAACGCCGGCTTTGCGCTCGAAGTCGTCGATGGCCTTCTGGGCCTTGCCGGCATGGAAGGCAACGAGTTGATCCAGGTCGTCTTCGACGATCTTGCGGCCCTTCTCCAGGAATTCGTCCGAAATGTCGCGAACAACGACGTGCACGTTGTTCATGGCGAAGACTTGGGCAATGCGGGCGCCCATTACACCGGCGCCGAGGATGACGGCTTTGTCGACGAACAAGACCATGGGGATTCGGGAATTCGATGCAGCCGTGATAATGATGACGACCCGAGCGAATGGCGAAATCCATGAAACTCGAACATGTCAAGCCCCAAACCCGTCATATCGCAGAAACGGCAGGATTTGGGCTCGATGGGGGGTGAAGGTCCCCTCGCGCCAGACTCAAGTAGCTGGGCACGGCGATTGCTAGCCATGCACCGCAATGTCGGTCGCGTCGCCCGAACCCCTCGGGTGCACCTTCCAGCCGCTTCCAGCCGCAAGAAAGCAGCCCTCATGGCATTCTTGCGGACGCCCAAAGGCCTCACGTTCCTGGTGACGGGCCTGCTCATTACCGTTGCATCCGGTGTCATCGCCGCGGTGCTCTGGACGCAGGACGTCAGCTTCAGCAATTCGAGCCAAGACAGTGACATCAGTTTCGTGGACGGTGGCGGCGGTGTCACCAACTTCGCCGAAGTCACGATTGGCACCAGTGGAGCCAGCGCGACATTGGATCTGGCCGGTGTCGCCGGCGCGGCCAACTTCCAGGTCACGGATTTGCTGCGAATCCAGAACAGCGACCTGACGCAAGACTACAGCATCACGCTGTCTCGCGACTCCGCGCCCAACGTGGCCATCACGAGCCTTGTGTTCACTGTCTTGGATGGCGTGACGACCATGGAGACGTACGATGCCGCGGCCGCCGCCTCGGGCAGTGCGTTCACGCTGGGTGCTGGAGACACCTTCGACATCCGCATTGACATGGTCATCACGGACGGCACGACTGCTGGCAGCCTCGGCGCCATGGATCTGCAATTCACCATCGCACCGATCTGAGCATGCGCTGGATGCCCCTTCTTCTTCTCATTCCTCTGGCCGCCGGCGCGGTCCAAATCGAGCAGCAGGTCACCACGGATTTGGGCAGCAGCGCCGGCCCTGCCCAACTCATTGCCGGCGACATCGGCACGCCAACCATCGGCGCCAGTGGCCATGGTGCCTCCGTCGCGCTATCTGGATTGCCTGCCGTCGTCGATGACATCCTGCGCCTCGATTCCACGGACGCATCGTGGCAAGTGCACGCCGAAGTGGTCTCCTACTCCGGTTGGAGCGTCCTCGAAAGCATGACGGTGAGCCTGGCCGACGGCATCCTAACGGAGCCACAGATCATCATCAATCTCGGCGTGCTCACACAAAGTGTCGGCAGCATCGTTGATCTACCGACGCTGGGGGATACGCAACTGCGCGTGGTGGGATTGGGGACGGGCACCATGAGTCTCGATCTGGTGCTGACGCCCGATGGGGGCGGCGCGGAACTGCGCTACCGAGTGGACTTGACGGTCAGTTAGGCGAGCTTAGGTCGCGACAACCACGACATCCCGCACAGCCTTGATGGAGTTGAACGGGAACTGGAGGCGACCCTTGTCGTCCTGAGGGAAGTGGCGTGCGTCGATTTCGCCGCCGGCTTCCACGTGGATGCTGACCAAGTCGCCCGTCTCCACGTTGGCACTCACGTTGCGAAGCACGCCGAGGTAGGCGCCTTCGTTGCTCATCACCGTCTTGCCGCGCAAGTCAGATTCGAAGACCTTCATGTGCAATCCCAGGCACAAGGAGGCCAAAAGGGGGAGATAAGGGGTGCGATGGCTCCGTTGGAGTGGAATTGTGTTTCGGTTGGCCGTGATTCAAGTACACGCTTGCGTCGCCGCGCGGTCGAAATCCTGGAACGCTGGCTTGCCGTACCCATGCCACGACCACCACTCCATGGCAGCGTCGCGAATCTGCTCGTCTGGCACGGCCTCGCCGTCGACGAAGGGCCCCTGGACGCGGTCACCGGCATCCACCACGACCTCGCCTCGACTCAACGTCGGAATCAAGACGAACAAGTGGTCGGCTGCGACGTGATACTCCCAAGAGCCGACGGATTTGGCCTGCCACTGGCCCTCCAATTCCAGAAATGGCGTCACGTTGATGTCGCCGGGTAAGGCCCCGCGAAACAAGCGGTGCGGGTCATGATCGCGCCGGGGGCCCAGATGATCCATGCCCTCGACGACGAGGCCGGTGCGCTCGAGCACGAAGTCTTCCACGATGTCGGCGGCAATCCCGTCTGGCATGGATGCTGGCACGATGCCTCCCAGAAACGCCTCGCCGTCGCGGCTGCCGATTCGGATTTCCGCATCGTCACCGAGGTCTCGTTTGAGCCAAATCCAGGTGCCATTGAACCGCGCCTCCTCCGGCAAATTGGATTCGCGCCACGTCGCCGTCCAGTTGCCGTCGTCGAGCCGCTCCTGGAAGAAATCCGGTTCCGTCCAGACTGCTTGGCGGCCCATTTCCCAGCAATCGCCGTGGAAAAACTGGGTGCATCCGGCAAGCATGATGGCGACAAGGATGGCCCAGCGCACGCTCTAGGAGGTGCACTTGGGGCCAAAATCCTTCGCGCTTACAGGAATTCCATGCCGCCAGCGGAGCCGCCCTGCACCTTCTTGACCGCGGTTTGGCCAAGTTGTTCGGCTAGGCGGTCGTAGTACTTGACGACCTCATCGGTGACGCTGCTGCGGACACTGCGCAGGGCTTCATCGAAGTGGTTCTTCGTGACGTTCTTGGCCGTCTTGTCTTCCCGCAGGGCGACGATGGCGGCTTCGCGGCACAGGGCCTCGATGTCGGCGCCAACGTAGCCCTTGGTGAGCTTTGCCAGGTCATCCAGGTCCACGTCCTTGCCCAGCGGCATGTTGTCCGTGTGAACCTTCAGAATGGCGAGGCGTGCCGGTTCGTCGGGGGCCGTGACCTTGATGAGGCGGTCGAAGCGGCCGGCGCGCAGCAGGCCGTTGTCGATGATGTCGGGGCGGTTCGTGGCGCCGATGACGACCACGCCTTCCATCCCTTCCATGCCGTCAATGCTGGTCAGCAGCTGGTTCACCATGGATTCCGTGACGTGGCTGCCTTCGTAGGCGCCGCGGCGGGGGGTGATGGCGTCGATTTCGTCCAAGAAGACGATGCTCGGGGCGCTCTGCTTGGCCTTCTTGAAGATCTCGCGAATCGCCTTTTCGGATTCGCCAACCCATTTGCTCAGGACTTCGGGGCCCTTGACGCTCAGGAAATTGGCGCCGGATTCGTTGGCGACCGCCTTTGCCAGCAGCGTTTTGCCGGTGCCGGGCGGGCCGTAGAGCAAGATGCCCCGCGGCGGGCGGATGCCCATGCGCTCGAACGCGTCGGGGTCGTCCAGTGGCCATTCGACGGCTTCCTTGAGTTGTTGCTTGACTTCCGCGAGGCCACCGACGCTGTCCCAGGTCGTGTCCGGGACTTCCAGGAGGAATTCGCGCAGTGCGCTTGGATCAACGATCTTCATGGCTTCCTTGAAGTCGTCCATGGTCACGCACATCTTCTCGAGGATTTCAGCCGGAACGGGTTCGTCCAGGTCAATCTCGGGCAGGTAGCGACGCAGCGCCTTCATGGCGGCTTCGCGGCCCAGGGCCATCAGGTCGGCGCCGACGAAGCCGTGGGTCATCTCCGCAAGCTCCTCCAGGGTGACATCGTCGCCCTTGGGCATGTTGCGGGTTTGAATCATCAGAATCTCGAGGCGGCCTTCCTTGTCCGGGACGCCGATCTCGATTTCACGATCGAAGCGGCCGGGGCGGCGCAGGGCTTCGTCGACGGAGTCAGGCCGGTTGGTGGCGCCGATGACAATGATCTTGCCGCGGCCCTTCAGGCCGTCCATGAGCGTCAGCATCTGGGACACGACGCGGCGCTCGACTTCGCCCTGGACTTCTTCACGCTTGGGCGCGATGGAGTCCATTTCGTCGATGAAGACGATGCTCGGCGCGTTCTTCTCGGCCTCCTCGAACGTCTTCCTGAGGTTCTCTTCGGACTGGCCGTAGAACTTGCTCATGATCTCCGGGCCGTTGATCGTGTAGAACTGGGCGCCGGCTTCGTTGGCCACCGCCTTGGCGATCATCGTCTTGCCGGTGCCGGGGGGCCCGTAGAGCAGCACACCCTTGGGCGGGTCGATGCCGAGGCGATCGAACAGTTCGGGGTGCTTCAAGGGCAGTTCAATCATCTCGCGGACGTTTTGCAGTTCGTCGCGCAAGCCACCGATGTCCTCGTAACTGATGGAGGGGGCGCCGCCTTCACCGCTGGCGGCCGCTTCCTCGTTGACCTTGATTTGGGTCTCCTCGTTGATCAGGACGATGCCCTTGGGGTTCGTCATGACAATGGAGAAGGGAAGCGCGTTGCCAAACAGGGCAATGTTGGGCACGACGACGATGTCGTTCTGGACGACGGGGCGCTTCAGGAGGCCGCGCTTGGCCAGGGCGTCGATGCCTTCGCCGAACTGAATCTGTTGGTCTTGGCTGATCGCCGGGGCGAGGGTGACTTGCTTGGCCGGCTTGACTTCGGCCTTCTTGATGGTGACTTTGTCACCGATGCTGACGCCGGCGTTCTTGCGGGTCAGGTTGTCGATGTGGATGATGCCCTTGCCTTCGTCTCCGGGGTGGCTGCGCCATACGACGGCGGCGGTGACCTTGGAGCCGTGGATTTCGATGATGTCGCCGGGCGAGAGGTTCAACTCGACGCGCGTCTGGCCGTCCAGGCGGGCACGTCCGTAGGAGACGTCCTGTTGGAGGGCTTCGACGACGCGGAGGGTGGCTTCGGTCTTGGGCATGGGAGCAACCGGTATGGATTGGCACTTCTACAAAAAGCCATCGGATGTTGCCATCTGATGCACTTCCTGTTGCTTGCAGCATTGTATCACGCCGACCGTTCATAAACCGGCACCTTCCGGGCGCGCCAAGCGGCTCGCCTGCATGCTGACTTGTCAACGCCCCGGGCGCATATGGCCAAATACCGCCGTGGCACCCCGCCACCCGTGGCCCAGCAGACCGAAGCAACTCCCGACGGGCCGCGCTTTGAATTCCGCAAGAAGGCCCAGTTTGCCTGGAAGGTCTTCACGCTCTTCATCACCTTCGTGGCACTGATCCCGGTGCTCTACTTCCAAGACGCCCTCGGCGCCCAAGTCTACCTGTGGTTCCTTGTCGGCGTCCACGTCATCGGCTTCATCATCTTCGGCATCGGCGTGAAGAAGGAAGACATCGCGCCCAGCAAATGGGGCTTCTGGGGGCGCATGATTGGCCTCGTCACGACGGCACTCCTGCTCTACTGGGCCAGCCAAATCTTGGACACTGACCCGGACGCCTTGCAGACCATGGCCTTCTGGTGGACGCTGTTTGCCATCTGGGCCATCCACACCGGCGGCCTGGCCCTCCTGCACATCCGGGGTCGCCGCGAAACGGCGTGTCCGTTCGTTTGATTCTCGGTTCGGTTGGCGCAACGTGCCCCGAATCTCCGAGCTGTCGCTCGAAGCTCAGGGTCCGGCGCTTTCGCGCCTCACTTGTCCGTCCCTCGCAAACTCGGGCCGGCCAAGTGGAGAAGGGGGGATTTGAACCCCCGGCCTCTGCCTTGCGAAGGCAGCGCTCTTCCAACTGAGCTACTTCCCCGAGGGGTGCGCTGACAGCGGCGCGGGGTGATGATCCCGCTGAAGGTGGGCCGCAACAGATTCGAACTGTCGACCTCCCGGTTATCAGCCGGGTGCTCCACCAGACTAAGCTAGCGGCCCATGACCGCTGCCAGCGCAAGGCCGCCGACTTAGGGCCCCTACATAAGCAAATCGGGGTCGCTCGATGGGAAGGGCAAAAGTCGCCGCCGCCGTCGAGCCACTTGGACGCTTGGCACAGCCTGGATACTGCACCGGCCTTCTAAGCCGGGGGTCGGGGGTTCGAATCCCTCAGCGTCCGCTCCCATGTTCTTGGACGGACCCGCCGGTCGGCTCTCCATCCGCCACCATGGCCCCGACGACGGCCGCCCGGTGCTCGTGCTCCACCCCCATCCCAAATACGGCGGCACCAAGGGCACCCGCCTCATCTACCGCCTCTGCCAAGCCTTGGCCGACGCCGGCTTCCATGCCACACGGTTCGACTTCCGGGGCGCCGGCGACTCCGATGGCGCCTTCGACGGCGGCCGCGGCGAAACCGACGACTCCCTGTTCGTCTGGGACCACCTTGCAGCCAAGCATGGGCAGCCACCCATTGTCATCGGATTCAGTTTCGGTGGCGGCGTCGCGGTTCGCGTCGCAGGCAAACGGCCCGTGCCGGCCCTGCTGTGCATTGCGCCCCCGCCTCATGTGCGTGACAGCGACTTGGATCCTGTACGCGAGGCGGGATTCGTCGAAGCGCCAGCTTTCGTGGTCGTGGGCTCCGACGACGAATTGGTTGCGCCGGGCGACGCCCAAGCCGTGGCCGAAGCACTCGGGGCGACGTTCGTCGAATTGGAGGGCGCGGACCATTTCCTGACCCCGACGCATCACGATCGCTGCATCGAGACCGTGCTCGCGGGCCTGCAAGGGCTTTTGTGACGCCGGCCACTGCGTCGTAGAGGATGCAGGTCGAGGTCGACGCGCGGTCCGAACTCGTGGCGCTTTTTGCCAGCCACGGTGCCGTCGTCGACCCCGGTCTCTTGGATGAATTGGCGGCCTCCGGAGACGGTCCGCCACGAGTCCAAGCCGTCTTGTCGGGCCTCAAGGAAATCCCTTTCCACTTCGACGCCGAGCTGTGGCGCAACCTGGAGGAACAGCAGCGGGAAGAGGTCAGCGAACCGGAGCCTGCCGCACCGGCCACGCCCGATGTGAAAGCGCGCAAGGAGGCCCTGCGCGCTGCCGCGGCTGCCATTTACGATGGCAAGCAGAAGCCGAAGGACGTGGACGCCGAGGACGATGTCGTCGATGACCACGACGACCTCGTCGTCGCCGAAGAGGAACACGAGGATGCCGCCGCCCGGGCCAAGGGATTCCAGATTGTTGCGCGCAGCGACTGGCAACCCATCGCCAAGGGCTACGAATCGGGCCTCGTCGTCGATCAAGACATGACGGGCAACAGCACCTGCGAAGGCACCACGAGCGACTTCGTCTCGTACTTCCAGGACCGCTATGACAAGATTGCCAAGATGCTGCGCCAGCGCCGCGAACTGCGCAACAACATCCCCGTGGAACGCATCCACCCAGGGCAGCAGGAAGTCCAACTCATCGGCATGGTCGTCGAGTCCAGTACGACGCGCAACGGCCACAAACTCATCGAAATCGAAGACAGCACGGGCGCGGTCAGGTGCCTTGTGCGCGCCGACGAGAAGCAGCTGATGGCCATGGCGGACACCCTCGTCCACGACGAAGTCATCGGCGTCGTCGGCCAAGCCAGCAACAAGGGCGACCTGATCTTCCTCGAATCCATCATTCGCCCGGACCTACCACGGCCGGACCACAGTCAACCCAAAGGCAGTGAAGCGCCGCTCATGGCCGCGTTCCTGAGCGACATTCATGTCGGCTCGGACACCTTCCTCACGGAACAATGGGAATCGATGCTCCGGTGGCTCAACGGCGACGCCGCCACACGCCGCGAACGCGAGGCAGCTGGCCGCGTCAAGTACCTCGTCGTCCCCGGAGACTTGGTCGACGGCGTCGGCATCTACCCTGGCCAGCAAGACGAATTGACCATTCCCGACATCTACGATCAATACGAGGCGTTTGGCGACTGGATCAAGGCCATTCCAGATTGGATTGACATCATCGTCCAACCAGGCAACCACGACGCGTCTCGGCCCGCGGAGCCGCAACCAGCCTTCACGCAGGAAGTCCAGAGCCGATTCGACAGCCATGAATCGACGTTCCTGGCCAATCCGGCGTACTTCTCCATGCACGGCGTCAAAACGCTGGGCTACCATGGCAGCAGCCTCATCGACTTCGCCACCAGTGTCACCAATCTGGAGTACGAGAAGCCCCTGCCGACGATGAAGCAGATGCTCCAATGCCGCCACATGGCTCCCTTGTACGGCGAGCGCACCCCCGTGGCGCCCGAGCACCGCGATTACCTCGTCATCGACGACGTGCCCGACCTCTTCGTCACGGGCCATGTGCACGTGCCCGGCATCGAAAGCTACCGAGGGGTGCAAATGGTCAACTGCGGCACCTGGCAGAGCCAGACGCTGTACCAGAAGATGCTGAACTTCACGCCGGAGCCCGCCAAAATGCCGCTGATCGACTTGCAAACCCTGCGCGGCACGCTCGTCGATTTCCAAGCCCCCGGCGCCGCCTGATGGACGCATTGCGGCCTCCAGGGCACGATGCGCCGAGGCAACGGCGCATGTTGGAGATGATGGGTTTCCTGCTGGTCATGGTGGCGACCCTCTTCGCCGGAATTTCCGTGTGGGTCGCAGTCAACCAGGACGGAATCGGTTGGCGGCTCCCCGCTGGCTTGGCCGTCGTTGGATACCTCCTTTCCTGGCTTGTCGCTTGGCGTGGCCGGCCTCGTGACCCCAACTCCTAAAGCGCCTCGGCGGGGTCGAGAGCCGGTCGGTCATGGATCTTGGTGGTCTTGTCCAGAAGATGCTCTCCCGGACGATGCGGTGGTCTGCGCACCACGCCGTCGCGGTCATCGTCGCCGTTGGCATGGTCACGGTCGGCGCCCTCGCGGTGCTGGTCACCGTGGAGCCCAACGTCGAGACCGACATTCAATCCGGCTACTTTGCCACCTACGATGAGCAGGCCAACTTCTTTCGGGAATTGCGCCGCGACGTTGCCGGCGTCAACTCCGAGATCGTCTACTTCGAGTTGACTTCGGATGCCATGGCGCCGGATGCGGACGATCCCCGCTGTGTCCAGGGAAGGCCGGATTGTCCGATGATTCCAGTCACGGACGTGCGCCAAATGGAGGCGCTGCGGGCCCAGGAAGAATTGTTTGACTTCGTCAAGAGTCGCTTCGTCGAGCGCACGGCCGACATGGGCCTTGGCGGCGGCACGGGCCTTGACAAGGTCATCAGCCACACGAGCCTGCCATTCTTTGCCAAGCTCATTTACGCCCAATACCCCAATGGCTGCTTCTGCTTGCCCCCGACCCAGGCGGAACATGACGTCGCCCAGGAGCTGCTGAGTGCGGCTGACAGCACCGGTGCCGTGAGTCTCTACAACAGCACCGACGGCTTGGCTGCGGTGATGTTCATCATCTACGACCCCGACGCCTCCGAACTCTCCAAGAAAGAAACGGGCGGCCTCATCAACGAAATCATCGCCGAATATCGGGAGATGCATGTCAATCCCCTCAACGGCAAATCCTACGACATTTGGAAGGAGCAATACTTCGATTCGTGGGGCGTTCAATCCTGGATTTTCCGCATCGATGAGCAAGTCGAGCATGAATCGGTCATCTTCATCGCGGCCGTCTTTGCGTTCCTCGTCGTGACGCTTCTGGTGCTGTTTCGCAACGTCAAGCGCGCCGTCATCGGCGTCGGCACCGTCGGCATCATCCTGACTTGGACGCTGGCCGGCATGACCCTTGGTGGGGTCAGCATCGGCTTTGTCAGCATGGCCATGTTCCCGTTGCTGCTCGGCGTTGGCGTGGATTACGTCATCCACATCATCAATGAATTCGGGACCGAGCGAAGCCACGTGGAAACGGCCGACGAGGCCTTCGATTTGATTGGCCGTCGCGGCGGCGTGGCCTTGTTCATCAGCACGTTGACCACCATCACGGGCTTCGTGGTGATGATCACCAGTACAAGTCCCATGATCGTGGAAATCGGCACGGCCACGATCTTCGGCATCGCGGGCGTCTTCATCCTCAGTGTCACGTTCCTGCCCGCGCTGTTACAACTCAGTGTGCGCAACGAAACCCAGGAAGTGTTCAGGCCAAGCAAAACGGTTGGTGACTTCTGCCATTTCTTTGGCCGCAACAAAGCCATCACGCTCAGCATCCTGCTGGTGGGGACGGTGGCCCTGGGCTCGTTCATCCCGAAGACGGAGTACGTCATTGGCACCGTCGAAGTGAACCTGCCCCAGAAGGAAATCTGGACGCACAAGGATGACAAGGCGCACATGCTGGACATGTACGAACGATTCCAGCAGGAAATCAAGGCGGTCGGACAAGAGACCGTCATCACGAAGGCGAAGGATGGCACCGAATGTGGCGGGCCCAAACCGACACTGCCCTGTGGCCTGGCGACGAAAGACGCCGTGGATGACATGATTCGCATCCACAAAGCGATGCAAGCGCAGCCCTTCGTGCAGAATTCCGGCGGCGCCGTCAACTCCGTTCCCTTCATCCTCAACCTCTACGCGTTGCTCAATGAAGGGCTCGTCAGCGCCGGCCCCGGCGTCTTGACCGGCGTCGTTCAAGGCGGCCAATTCCTGCCCTGTGACCAATTCCCGGAAGGCATTCCCTGTGGCGTCGGTGAAGCCTCCGGCCAGCCCTACGACAATGATTTCGGTCTCATTGCCGACTGGACCGACGAAGACGTCCTGGCTGCCTACAATGACATGGTCGACCGAGAAGAATGGAAGCCGCTGCTGCTGACGTTCATGGATGCGTCCTACAACATCGCCTGGGCGTTGACGTTCGTAGACTTGGAAGTCAACCAGGAAGCCACCATTCGCGCCGATGCAGCCTTCCGCGGCGCCGTGGAAACCGCCCAACCGACGGCCACGGACAACCACTACTTTGGCACCCTCACAGGCATCAAGAAATACAACGACTACACCAACTACTGGCTCACACTCAGCACCGCCGTCAGCCTCCTCGTCGTCGGCATTCTGGTCGGGACGTTCACCAAGAGCATCCGTGCCGTGGCCGCGACGCTGACGCCGATGATCATCACCTTCGTCTGGTGGCTTGGCGTCCTGCCAACACCGGTCGTGGACATCGATTTGGCGTTCATTTTCATGATCCCCATCGCGTTCATCACAAGCTTAGGCAGCGACTACGCCGTGCACTTGACTTGGAATTTGGAGAAACAGAACGATCCACGATTCGTCTTCCGCACGGTCGGCAAGGCCGTTGCGTACAGTGGCTTCACGACGGCGGTGGCGTTCTTCATCTTCACACGCGGGGCCATTCGTGGCAGCTACGAGATGTTCCAGGCCGCCGTGATCGCCATCGTCATCATGAGTGTCGTCAGCCTGATCACGATCCCGCTGTTCTATGTGCGCAAGAAGCAAGACGCAAGTAGCCCCTGAGCCGTCCTGGATTCGTGGGCTTCCCGTCCTTCTTGCTTCGCAAGCTCTACCGACGCGGTAGCCTGACGCCGGTGGCCGGAGGCTTCCGCTTCACGTTGCAGAACCCGTTGGCGACGGCGACCATTGTGGCACCGCCGCGATTCGTCATCAACGGCGTCCAATTCACGGGCGCCCAAGTGGATGCCGTGATCGACCTCGGCGCATTGACCGCCGCCAAGCCATTCGTCTTCGAGCGCGGCACCAGTCTGGACTTGCAATTTGCCGGCGCCTTGCTGCGCGGCGCCAACCGCATCCAAATCGAAGCCGAGACCGATGAATTTGGATTGCTGGAGATTTTTGTCGAGGATCGGCTGCGCAGCGACGACTCAGAAGAGTGACGCAAGGGCCTTGAACCGTCAACGCCCCTGACGTGCGATGCGCGCGGTCCTACTCCTGGTCATGTTGGCCTTGGCCGGTTGCGGCGAACCCAAGGTCGCCTACCCGGATGATTTCCTGCTCGAACGGGACGATGCGCCCGAAGGCCTGCTCCTCTTGCAGCCCGGAATGCCCGGCTGGGGTGACTACGTGGATGCGACGGGTGCAACCGAGAATCCCGGCGCCATTCGACCCGAACTGCTCGCCGACACGCTGCAAGTGCCGGAACCAGAGGATGCCCATGCAGCGGTCTATGTGACCATCCAGGAAGCCGTACTCGTCAGCGCGGCCGTCGACTTGGGTGGCAGCAACGAGGCCAAGGATTGGATTCGCAACGAAGCGCTCGATCGGTGTCTCGGAGGCTTCCGGATCTTCATCGACGGGGATCGGTTGGCCATCCTCTACGGATTTGGCATCGAACCCGAGGATCTGGACGCAGCGGCACGTGCCGTTGCCAAGAGCAGTCAAGCCGACGACCTTTGCCTGCGGGCGTACGGCCAAGCCCTCGAAGGCGCCACGGCCCTGCAACCGGGCAGCAACGGTCCTTTCGATGCTGGATGGTTCACGTTCAAGCTCGCCGAGGGCCGCGATCTGGATCTCATGCTTTCCGGCGACGACTTGGACGTCGGCCTCTTCGACGTCGACATGCAGCCCATCTACGAGCGGACGCTGGATTCGCACAACATTGCGGTGCGCGAAGCCGGCGTCTACGGACTCCGCGTGCAGGGCACCGATTTCACCATCTCCATGGAAGGATAGCCACAAGGCTTTCTTGGTGAACCCTGGCTGGGCGGCGTATGCGAGCCTGGCTTCTTCTCCTGCTGCTCCTGATTCCGTCCATTCCCGCAGAGTTTGGACAAGAGCACGCTGGATACCCTGTCAACGTCGACGGTGACACCGTTTGGCCCTACATTCCCCAAGATCTCTACGAGCGCCACCAGGAATTGGTGGACGAATTGATGGCCGGTGACCCCCTCAATAAGGTCAACGGCTACACGGCATTCCCGTACTATCCCATCTTGACGGCGGAACTCCAGCGGCTGGCCTCCGAGAACCCGGGCCTCGTGCGCATGGAATCTGCCGGCAAGAGCCGCCTCGGCCTTGACCTATGGGTGTTGGAGATTGCCAACTTCGAAGATCCCGACCACATTCCCCTGGAAGACCGCGAAGTCATCTACCTTGACGGCGGCACCCACAGCAACGAATACAGTGGCGTCTACTTCGTCACCGAGTGGCTCCAGTTCCTGCTCGACGAGTACGAAACCAACGAGACGGCCCAATGGATCGTCCAAAACCGCCACCTGTTCGTCCTGCCGATGGTCAACCCCGATGGCAGCAATGCCATGGGTCGCCTCAACGCCATCACGGTCAACATCAACCGGAACTTCCCGGGCACCTGGGGTACCGTCGAAAGCGACCAACCGCCGCTCAACTGGCCCGGTCCGTACCCTGCCAGCGAACCCGAGACCCAGGCCGTCATCGACGTCATGCAGGATGCCCGCCCAGACTTCGTGCAGAGCACCCACTGCTGTGGCAACCTGTGGCTCCACCCCTACGGCGCTGAGCACCTCGGCCACGCCCCCGACTTCGACATGTTCAGCAACATCTGCCGCCAGGTGTTCCCCGACCTGACCGTGAACCTCACGGAGCCGGACTGCGGTGAAACCTGGAGCACCATTTACCCCGCCAGCGGCACCACCCTCGATGAGGGCTACGCCCAGGTCGGCGCCAGCAGTTGGAGCTACGAGATGAGCGGCCGCGGCGCCGTCGCCCCGTGGGGCCAGCCCGTCGTCGACACGGACGTCCGCGTCCAGGAAATCGAGTCCTGGCGCGGCGTCATGCACGGCATGCTCCACACCGAGAAGTACGGTGCCCTGCCCCGCATCACCAGCATCCACGTGGATGTCGATGCCGGCGAAACCCATGTCAACGTCAAGAACGAAGGCTGGGGCAACGTCAGCTTGGCCCAGATTCAGGTCGGCCCCTTCGCGGCGGCCCTGCCTGCAATGGTCCCCGGCCAGGAAGTCAAACTGTACTTCGATGGCCTGCTCGCCGAAGGCGCCGTCCCGGTCCAAGTCGAATACAAGAAGCGCCTGCACCCCGACAGCAACTGGGGCGAGGACATCTTCAACGTCGCCCTGGAAACCGTGGCCGACGGCGACCTCGTCGCGAGCCTGGAAAGCGCGCAACCGCCCAGCATGGGCGTCCTGCTGCCGGACCCCGCGCCCCTCGTGCAGGTCGCGCCGGAGCCTGTGGTGCTCCAGCAAGGCGGCGATGCCCCGGCCAACGAAGATGCCCCCGGCGTCTGGGTCGGCTTCCTTGCCCTGGCCTTGCTGGCCCTTGCGGCTCGCCGCCGCTAAACACGCGGCGTTTCCTCTTCCCTTCTTTCCGCTTGAGCAATCACACTCGATCCGTTGGCAATTGGAGGTTCGTGCCCCATGGCCTGTTGTCGTCTGGCCGCGCATGCTCTGGCATACGCCACGTTGGCCTCCGGGGGCGGCCCTCGGAGCATCTCAGCCGGCGATTGGGTGTGGCCTACAAATCGAACTCGATGCCCTGGGCAAGCGGCAAGTCGGTGCCCCAGTTGATTGTGTTCGTCTGGCGGCGCATGTACTGCTTCCAGGAGTCGCTGCCACTTTCACGGCCGCCGCCGGTTTCCTTCTCGCCGCCGAACGCGCCACCGATTTCGGCGCCGCTGGTGCCGATGTTGACGTTGGCGATGCCGCAGTCGCTGCCGGCGTGGCTCAGGAATTGCTCCTGCTCGCGCATGTCGTTTGTGAAGATGGCACTGCTGAGGCCTTGGCGCACGCCATTGTGCCAGGCCATGACTTCGTCGAACGTCTCGTATTCGAACAAATACAGGACCGGCGCAAAGCACTCTTCCTGGGCGGGTTCAAAGTCCGGGAAACTGGGGCACTCGAAGACCGTGGGTTGCACGTAGCAAGCGCCGAGCTCGGGCAGGCTGCTGCCGCCCTTCAGGAGGGTCGCGCCGGCGTCTTTGGCAGCCGCTACGGCCCCTTCGAACATCTTGACCGCGTCCGCGTCGATGAGCGGGCCCATGTGGTTGCTGGCATCCAGGGGATCGCCGACCTTGACTTGGTCGTAGGCCTTGAGCAACTTTTCCTTGAATTCGGCGGCGATGGACTTGTGCAAGAACACGCGCCGGGTGCTGGTGCAGCGTTGTCCGGCGGTGCCGACGGCGCCAAACAGGATGCCGGTCAAAGCGAGTCCCAGATCGGCGCTCGGCGTGACAATGATGCCGTTGTTGCCGCCGAGTTCCAGGAGGCTGCGGCCCATGCGCTTGGCCACGACTTCGCCGACGCGGTAGCCCATGCGGGTGCTGCCGGTGGCGCTGACCAAGGCGACGCGCTTGTCACTGATGAGTTGTTCACCGATGGGGTCGGCGGTGCCTTGCACCAGCGTCGCAACGCCGGCGTGCCCGGCTTCCGCCAGCACATCGGCCAGGGTTTGGTGGAGTGCAATCGCCGTGATGGGCGTCTTTTCGCTGGGCTTCCAGATCAGGGTGTCACCGCAGACCAGGGCCAGAGCCGCGTTCCAGCCGTACACGGCCATCGGGAAGTTGAATGCGGTCACGACGCCGACGACGCCGAGCGGATGCCATTGTTCGTACATCCGGTGGTTCGGGCGTTCACTGTGCATGGTCTTGCCATACAATTGGCGGCTCAGGCCCACGGCAAAGTCGCAGATGTCAATGATTTCCTGGACCTCGCCAAGACCTTCCTGGTATGATTTGCCCATTTCGAGGCTCACCAGGCGTCCCAGGGGATCCTTGAGCTGACGCAGGCGTTCGCCCCAGGCACGAACCACATCGCCCCGGTGAGGAGCCGGGACCATCCGCCAAGCCGCGAATGCGTCTTGGGCCGCCGCGAGGCAGGCTTCCAACTGTTCGCTCGTGCTGTCTTGGACCACAGCGAGCAAGCTGTCATCCACAGGCGTGAAGACGTCGCGGGCCGGACCGCCGGTGTGCCATTGCCGGCCATCATGGGTTCCGGCGAGGGCTTGACTGGCATCCAAGCCAAGCTGGTTCAGGAGGTCGTCGTGGACGCGCTGCGTCTGGGGCATGGCCGGGCCACCACCGCACCACGTTTCAAGGGCACGGACGCTGCCTGTGCGTGGCCGAGCCGCTGCCCGTCGATTACTTGCAACCGGATGAGGAGATGTTGGAGGATGCCCTGCGACATCCGGCATCCATCGTCGACGACTTGCTAGCCGCGCTCATTCTGTCGGGCCTCCTGATTGGCGGCCTGCTGTTCTGGACGCTGGGCTTCCAACCGCGCTTCTTCCTGCCCGTGGCGGTCCCCGGCATGGCCCTGATTGGTGGGTCGTTCCTGTTGTTTGCCGTGCTGCGTTGGTGGCGTGTCCAGACGAGCCGCTATGTGATCACGCCGGAGCGCGTCTACAAGAGCTACGGTCGGTTCCGGTTCTTCCTGATGCAGACCACCTACGACAAGGTCACGGATTTGCATGTTAAGCAGAGCCTGTGGGGGCGCATCGGCGGTTTTGGCACGGTCCGCGTCGAGACCGCCGGCGCCGGCGTCGTCTTCGAAGGCGTCCATGCGCCCTTTGCGTTCAAGCAAGCCGTCGAAACGGCCCGCTCGGCATTCATTGAACACCTGGTCGGCACCCGGAGCAAGCAAACCAAGGCCAAGCCAACCGAGGCTCCTGACACGGCGGAAACCCTGTGGACTGGCAAGCCGCAGCTTGCCTCCATGATCGGCGGCATGGTCGGTGCCCTGATGGCGCTCGTCATCGGTGGGGGCACGCTGTTGACGTCCTCCTTGCTAGGCATGCAGGCGTTCATCATGGCCGGAACGCTCGGCGTCATCGGTCTGGCCACGGCCGCGAGCGTCTACATCCGATTCCGCTATACGAACTACCAAGTGCGCTCGGCGGGCGTCGTCGTCACCTCCGGCTGGTTGAGTCGTAAGCGTGTCGAGACGCGGTACGAGAAGGTCACGGATGTGATGGTCTACCAGAACCTCCTGGGCCGCATTCTTGGTTATGGCAACATCACCATCAACACGGCCGGCAGCAACCAAGCGCCCGTGCAATTCCATGGGCTTGGGGACCCGGAGCGCATCAAGGCCATCATCGATGAGGCTCGCCGATGAAAGCGGCGCGCGACGTGCTTGGCGACGAGGTCGTCGATGATTTGCTGGGGCCGCTCGCCGGTCACACGGAAGCAGGGGACTTGGTCTTTCGGCCGTCCCTGCGCGCTGCCATCGGGCCGTCGCTGCTGGCGGTCCTTGGCATCGGCTTGCTCCTGGTGCCCGCCTTCATGGGCCTCGCCCAGCAAGACGATGTCGAAACAGGCCTTGGCGCCCTCGATGTCCTCTTGATTCTCAGTCAGAACTCCCAGTATCTCTTCGCCCTCGCGCCGGCGCTGGCGCCTGCCATCAACGTGCTCACGACGCGCTACGTGCTGGCTGGCGATGGCATTCGCCTGCGCAAGCAATTTCTGAGCAAGGAAGAACACAAGGTCACTTGGGAGAAGGTCACGGCGCTGCGCCACAAACGCAGCCTCCTCGACAGGCTCCTCGGCATTGAGCGCCTCGATGTGATCGCCTACGGCGAGCGCGGTGCGACGCTCCATTTGGTCGGATTGCGTGATGCAGCGCCGCTCAGAGATCACGTCGGCGTCCGGATGCGCCAAAGTGCCACCGTGGACGCCTTGTTCCGGTCCGACTAGCGCGCGTCGTGGTCAATGTCGTGCACCGCTTCGCCACGTAGCAAGTCGCTTCGGGTGATGATGCCCAGGAGGCGGCGCTTGTCACGTGGATCGACGACGAGCAGGCGGCCAATGTCCTGCTGGAACATCCGGTCGCGCACCTGATGCAATCGGTCGTCGGGGCAGCACGTGAACAATTGACCCGTCACAACCGCCGTCAGTGGCGCATCGCCTTTGCCATTATGCAAGGCCTTGGCCAAGTCGCTGCGGGTGACGACGCCCACGACCCGTTCGTGTTCGTCGATGACGGGGTAGCCGTTGTGCCCTTGGTCCAGCATCTGGTTGAATGCGGCGCCGACCGTGAGGCTGTCGCGTAGGACATCCACATCGGGCGTCATGACTTCGTCCACGGAGCCCAAGTCTAGGGCGCTTTGCACGCGGTCGTGGTCAAACAGAATGCCGCGCTTGGTCAAGCGAATGGAGTAGATGCTGTCCTTGCTCAAGGCCACGCTGACAGCGTCCGCGGTGACGGCTGCGAACATGATGGGCATCACAATTTCGTAGCCGTCCGTCAACTCGGTGAGCAGGACAATGGTGGTCAATGTGGCGCGACCGCTGGCTGCATAAAATGCGCCCATGCCAACGAGCGCATAGGCACTTGCAGGAGCCACGTCCCCGGGCCAGAAATGATTGGCTACGATGCCAAAGACGCCGCCGTACAGTGCCCCCTGCATCAGACTGGCCGAGAAGACGCCACCGCCACCGCCGCTTCCGAGCGTAATGCTGCTGGCCAAGGGTTTGGCAAGAATCAGCAGCAAAAGGAGCGGAATCACGAGGGCCGTGGGATCGCCAGAAAGCAAGGCGTTGACGGTGCCGTAGCCGGTTCCAAAGACGTGGAATTGCGGATTGCCGCCGAGTGCTGCGGATGCGCCGGTTGCCTGGAAAATGAAGAGGCCCAGCAAACCTACGAGGAGCCCGCCGATGGCAGGCTTGATCCAGATGGGCATCCGAATGCGGTCGCCCAAGTCGTTGGCCCACCCCATGGTTTTGATGAAGCCCACGCCACCAACACCGCAGGCGAGGCCGAGGGCCAAGTAGATGCCCAGCTCCCAAGGCGATTGCAGGACGAAGCTTTCTGGAAGGAGGAACGCCGGTTCATCCCCGAGAATCAGATTCGCGACGGTCAAGCCCAGGACGGTGGCAATGACGACGGGGATGAACGCGTGGGTGCTGAATTCGGGGAGAATCAATTCCATGGCGAACAGCACGCCGCCAAGTGGCGCATTGAAGGTGGCCGCGATCCCCGCTGCCGTGCCACATCCAAGGAGCACCTTGATGTCGCGGGCCTTGAAGCCGAGGCGGCGCCCAAAGCTGCTGCCCAAGGCGGCGCCGATGTATCCAATGGGGCCTTCACGACCTGAACTGCCGCCGGTGCCCACGGTGATGGCGGACAACAGCGCGTGTCCCCATGCTGTGCGGCCCTTGATGATGCCCCCACGTGCCTGCACGGCGGCCATGACTTCGGCAATGCCTTGGCGCCGTGCTTCGGGGAATGCCTGGCGTACCAAACCGACGACGAGGCCACCCACGGCAGGGACCATGAACACGGCCACGCCCCAGATGGTTGTGATGTACGCTTCTTCGTGGTAGATCGCGCCAGCGTCGACTTCGCCGCGAAAGGCCAGGGTCTCGATGAAATTGATCAGGCCGCGAAAGAGCACCGCGGCCAAGCCTGCCAGAATGCCGATGAGGACGGCGGTGCCATTGAGGGCAGTGAAGCGCCTGGAGGCCGACAACAGGAGGGGCAGCGGCTCCAGGTTGATAAGTCAGGCCAGAACGGATTGGCTCGGCGCGGCCTCTTCGTCGTCGAAAACCAAGCCCCCGTCGGCAGCATAGCGGGCGAACGTTGGGAATGGTACCAGGGGGCTGAGTCGCATCACGTCATGGAAACTCCGTTTGGGTCGCAAACGCTCGGGAACCATGTGGGGTGGCAGCACGGCGTACGGGCTGGACCAGCCACGCAGTCGGCGCAGTTCCTCTTCGAGCTGGAAGACCTGCCAACGCAGTTCCTGTTCCGTTTCGTTCACTTTGAATCGATGGCTGGCCCGATGGCACGCCTTGCACAGCATGTACAGGTTGTCCCATCGATAGCTGAATGTGACGGCCCGGTGGTCGCCGGCCGCGCGGACGAAGGCGACGGCGTCCGTGATGTGAGCCATATCCAAGGGTTCGTCGCCTTTGCGTGCGCCGGCCTTGCAGTTGCGGCACCGGCCTTGGTCACGCTCCAAAATGAGCGGGCGCCAACGCTGCTGGAGGGGTGCCCGGTACTTCTGGTAGGGCTCCGGATCGCGCCAGCGGCGTTCGCGAGGCATACGCGTGGACCGCGAGGAAGTCACCTCAATTCTCGGTGGAGGTTCCTGAATGTATTCCGGTCGGCCTGATGCACCACGGCAGTGCCTCGGCGCACGCGCCGGAACGTCGCGCAGCGTTGCTCGATGGCTTCCATCGATTCCAGTGGCAAGCGTTGCGCGAGGTGCGGCAACAGGACGCTTTCCTCCCAATTCAGGTGGGCGCGCAGGCGATCGGCAACAAGGCGCATCGGCGTCAATCGAGCCTGGCCATCCGCAAGGAATTCTCGGAATTCGCGGCGCAATTCGCGGTGATCTTCCACCAGCCGGGCCGCCAAGTGCTCGCCTCCAGGCAGGGCATCCAAAACGGGCAACAGGACCGCTTCTTCTTCGTCGAAGTGATCACGGAGCATCCGGATTTCGTCGCGCAGCGTAATCCATGTCTCTTCGGCTTGCTGCATCACGGCGTCCACGGCATCCAAGGCGCCACGGGCCTGGGCATGGTCTTCCATGAGGGCGATGAATCCGTGAGCTTGGTCCACGGCTTCGGGCATGGCCCTACCTTGGACGATACCAAGGCACAAGGTTTGGGGAAGGTGAAAAGGGGAAAAGGGAGGCCTTTGGGCCTCGGGGTGTGCCTACTCGGCTCCGAAGAAGCCGCGAAGAACTGGGTGCATCTCCATGGCCTGTTCCTTCGCGATTTGCTCGTACATGCGCATGAAGATGCCCACGGCCAGCAGCAAACCCGTACCGGTCGCATTACCGACGGTGCCCAGCATGTCCGCGATGGCGGCGAGGCCACCGACCGTCGCACCACCAATCACGGTGAGCGTCGGAATGTAGCGACCCAGGATCTTCTGCAGGACGCGGGGGTCGCGGCGGAAGCCCGGAATCTGCATGCCGGAGCGCTCGATTTGCTTGGCCACGGACTCAGGGCCCATGTTGGTCGTTTCGACCCAGAACTTGGCGAACATGATGCTACCACCAATGAACAAGCCGAGGTAGATGACCATCTTCAGGATGATCTGCCAGGGAGCGTGGCCGTACGCGAAGGCACCGTAGGCTGCTGGGTCAAAGATCGGCAGGAACCAGTCACTCAAACCGTTGAAGGTGCTGAGGTACCAGGCGCCCCCTGCCGTCGGTTGCAGGCTGCCGGAGCCGCTCTCGTAGGTGCCGATCCACCAGGCATTGCCGATGACCGGAATCTTGCTGAAGAACGGGTGCTGCCAGAGCAGGAGGCTGAAGATGTTGATGTTGGCAATCAGCGCGGCCATCAGAATGACCGGAATGTTGCTGGCGTAGATCAACCGCAGCGGGTAGCGGCCGCGGGCGCCACGGACCTTGCCGTGCGCCAGGGGCAGCTCGATCTTGGTGCCTTCTGCAAAGACCACGAACAAGAAGATCGCAATGGTTGCCACGAAGGTCAGAATCGGGTTCGGGAAGGCATTGCTGCCACCGATGAACATCTGCTCGAAACCGCCTTGATTGACCAGGCTCGCCAGACTGCGCTGGCTGAACACGTAGATGGTCATCGGGATGGTGCCGGAGGGCGGGTTGCTCAGGGCGCTGTATTCAACACCGCGCTGGACGGGCTGCCAGTTCAGCGTACCTTGGAACAAGGCCTGGCTGACACCAGCGGCGATGAACAGCGAGATACCGGAGCCGATGCCCCACTTGCTGATCAGTTCGTCCATGAGGAACACGACCAGCGCACCGAGGGCGAGCTGGCCGATGATGATGCTGCGAGCGGCGCCGGAACCGACGCTGTTGACGAAGGCGGCATCTGGTTCAAGGAAACCGTACACTTGCGGCACGGATTCAATGAAAATGAACAGAATGACGAGGACCTTCTGGGCACCTTGGTAGATTGCCTTGTCCTCGGCCTTGGTCAGGTCGAGGTTGATGATCTTGGCGCCCGTGAACAGCTGCATCACGATGCTGCCGGTCACAATGGGGCCAATCCCCAGGTGCATGATGGTACCCGAGGCACCGGCCAGGATGGCGCGGAAGCCTTCGAACAGGTCGAGCTGGTTCTGACTCACACCGAACAACGTGATGTTGGCCAATGCAAAGTAGAGCAGCAGACAACCGGTGGTCCACAGCAGTTTGGTCTTGAACGAGACGTGGCCTTCCGGCTTGGTAATGGCAGGCCAGCGCTCGATAATGGGCTTGAGTGCGTAAAGACGACTTCGGGATTCAGCCATGGGCTTTCACCGGTGTGATATCGGCGCCACAGGGGTGCCGGTGATAAACGCTCCTTTGGAGCGTCAGGATTTGTTTGGGGAGAAAAAAGGGGGAAAAATGGGCCTTTTCAGGCTTATTCCTGGAGTTCGACGCTGCCGCCGGCGGCTTCGATCTTGCTGACCGCGCCGTCGGTGGCGGAGGCGACCTTGACGGTCACGCCCGCAGCAATCTTCCCGGAGCCGAGCAGCTTGGTGAAGCCGGCTTCGGTGAGGTCGATTTCACTGGCACCAGGGAACTGCGCTGCGAGGTCGCCGACGTTGATCGTGACGTCCTCGGGGGTGCGGCTCTTGCTGGTGAAGCCCTTGCGACCGAACGGCTTGGCCGCGAGGTGTGGGTGCTTGCCGCCCAGGACCTGCAGTTGCAGGAAGCGGTGCTTGTTGGCACCGGCACGGCCACGACCGCCCTTGAGACCGGCACCGCGGCGGGCCTTGCGGCCGGCGCCATGGGTGCGGCTCTTGCCGCGGTACTTCTTGGCCTGTTCGCCCTTGGCCATCTAACTCATCCTCCGCAGGAGGTCGTTGATGCCTTCGCCGCGGTACCCGAGGGCGCCACCGGCTTGGAAGGAGCGCTTGATGCCCTCCAGACCCTTCTTGGCGGGGTGCAGGCGCAGCAAGGGCTTGACGTCAGCGAGGTCCTTGTACAGGGCCTTGCCGTCGCAGATCGCCGCAGCGAATTCCTTGATGCTGGTGTAGTCCGTGTTGGCCTTGATGTGGTCGTCCGTGATCGGCTTGTCGCCGACGAGGCGGCCACGGGTGCTGATCAGTTCGGCCAGCACATCGGCTTCGATGGGGCCCCAGGTGACGTAGTCCTTGGCGACCTGCAGCATGCCCTTCGTGGTTTCGTTGTCCGGCAGGACGACGCAGTGGTTCACGCGGTGCAGGCGGAGGTACTTCAGGGTGTCCTTGATCTTCGGGTTGACGTTGATCTGACCGCGAAGACGGATGATTGCTTGGGCCATCTAGGATTCCTCCTCCGTTTCGACTTCAGGCTGCTCGTCGCGGCCGGTGACCAGTTGCGGGCCCACCAGGATGGCGGTGCGTTCGCGCTGGGCAGCGGTCATCTTGACGTGCGGCATTTCGCTCAGGGCGTTGAAAACGGCCTTGGCGTAGTTCGTCGTCGTGCGGGTCTGGCCCTTGGCGAACACCCAAGCGTCTTGGATGCCAGCCAGCGTCAGCACGCTCTTGGCGATCTTACCAGCCACGACACCGGTACCCTGGGGTGCCGGCTTGATCGTGATCTCGGTCGAGGCGCACTTGCCCGTGATCTCGAAGGGAACACTGAGGGCGGCGGCGCCACTGGCCGATTGCCAGGAACCGGCGCCACGCTGGACCTCGATCATGTTGACCTTGGCCTTGTCAATGGCACGGCGGATGGTCGGACCAACTTCCTTACCCTTGGCTTGGCCGAGGCCGACGAAGCCGTCCTTGTTGCCTGCCACACAGGTGATGGCGAAGCGGACACGGCGGCCACTGTCGGTCATGCGCTGGACCATGTTGATGTTGAGCACTTCGTCATCGATCTCCGGCAGGAGTGCGTCGACGATTTCGGGCTCACGCAGGGGCAGGCCGCTGCGCAGCGCGTCGCTCATGGTCTTGATGTCGCCCTTCTTGACCATCTTGCCAAGGCGGGTTTTGGGCTCCCACGGAGGGGGGGCCGGCTTCTCGAAGCGCTTGCGCTGGCCGGGGCCACCGCGACCGCGGGGTCCGCCAGGACCACCACGGCCGCCGGGACCACCGCGACCACCGGGGCCGCCACGGGGGCCACCGGGGCCACCGCGACCGCCCGGGCCGCCGCGCGGGCCACCGCCGCTGGGCGCGGCATCGCGACTACGCGCCACGAGAGCATGATGGCATTGATGGGCGTTCGAATGCTTGGAGTTTGCGGGGGTTTGTTTTGGAGCAAAATCGTTTTCCTGGTACAAAATGGTCACGAG
>JBMZJT010000025.1:0-10276 GCA_049617695.1 Thermoplasmatota archaeon
CGAGTTCACCGCTCTCGGCTTCGGTACCGCGCCGCTGGGCAACATGTTCCGGCGGCTGGAGGAGGCCGAGGTCGAGGCAACCCTGCAGGCGGCGCTGGACGGCGGTATCCGCTATCTGGACACCGCCCCGCAATACGGCCTCGGGCTGGCCGAGCTGCGGCTGGGCCGCTTCCTCGCCCGCACCGACCGCGAGCGCCTGGTCATCTCGACCAAGATCGGCCGGCTGCTGGAACCGGCGGGCGCCGACGATTTCGCTCCGCCGAGGCCGAGCGACGCGCCGAACTGTTGGAGGGTCTGGAAGAGGACGAACGGCGCAAATTGGAGCAGGACTGGGAAGAGCAGGACAGCCTGCACTACCGCCACGATCCCAACGACGAAGAAGTGGAAGTCTACGCCATCAAGGAGCCGCATGCCTACGTGCAGATCATCAAGAACACGCGGACCCACGAGATGCGTTACCACGCCATCGAGCCACGCTTGAGTCGTGACGAGAAGCTGATTCTCGATTTCATTGAAACGACGCTCGTCGATGTCCTAGACTTGCAGCCGTCGGAGTTGGACAAGACGGAATTGGAGGAGTACATTCGTGGCAAATTCGAGGAAGTGCTGTTTGACTACAGCATCAGCCTGGGCGACGAAGAATCCGACGAACTGGCGACCAAGGAGCGCCTACTGTACTACGTCCTGCGCGACTTCATTGGCGAAGGTCCCATTGATGTCTTGATGCACGACCCCAACATCGAGGACATTTCCTGCGACGGGCCGCATGTCCCGATCTTCGTCTACAGTCGCCAATACGAAGCCCTGACGACGACGATTCGTTTCCCGGATCACGAGACCCTCGATTCGTTCGTGATTCGAATGGCGCAACGCGCCCAGAAGCACGTCAGCATCGCCGAGCCGATTCTAGATGCGACCATGCGCGACGGCAGCCGCTTGCAGGCGACGCTCGCCAAGGAAGTGTCTGCATTCGGCTCCACGTTCACGCTGCGCAAATTCAAGGAAACGCCGTTCACGCCAATCGACTTGGTGCGCTTCGGCACCATGAGCTCGGCCATGCTGAGCTATCTTTGGATGGTGATCGAGCATCACATGAGTGCCATTTACTCGGGCGGTACGGCCAGTGGCAAGACCACGGCCATCAACGCCTTGATGATGTTCATTCCGCCGCAGAACAAGGTCGTCACCATTGAAGATACGCGTGAACTGCGTGTCCCCGAGCCGAACTGGATTGCCGGTCTGACCCGCGACGGTTTCGGTCCGCGCGACGCCCACGGCCGCCAAGCCGGTGAAATCGACATGTTCCAGCTGCTCAAGAACGCCCTGCGTCAGCGGCCGGAATACATCGTGGTTGGTGAAGTGCGTGGCAAAGAAGCCTACTCGCTCTTCCAAGCCATGGCGACCGGCCACGCTGCCTACGGCACCATGCACGCCGACAGCGTCGACGCCGTCATTCACCGGTTGGAGTCGGATCCGATCAACATTCCGCGCAGTCTCCTGGAAGCGCTCGACGTGGTTGCGGTTCAGATTCAGACCCGCGTTGCTGGCAAGCGTGTGCGCCGCACGAAGCAGATCACGGAGATTGTGGGCTTGGATCCCAATACCCGTGAGATTCTGACCAACGAAGTGTTCCATTGGGATCCTGGCACCGACAGCTTCGAGTTCAGTGGCATCAGCTACGCCTTGGAACGCATCGCAGCCGAGACGGGCAAGGACCCCAAGGAAGTCATGGCCGAGATGGAGCAGCGCATCAAGGTCGTCAACTACCTCGTCGACGAGGACATTCGCGACTACGACGAGGTCAGTGCATGGATCAAGCGCTACTACAAGGATGAAGCACGGGTGATGGCGGCGGTGAGCGGTTGAGCCTGACGGGCACGCAACGAACCGCATACCGCCTCTTTGGGCCCCGGGCGGCCAAGAGCAAGCAACTGCCGAAGCTGGAAGAGGCCCTCAAGAAGGCGCACATGCCGGTGCGCGCCGAGGCCTACATGGCCCAATGCATGCTCTACGCCGGCATCACACTGCCTGCGACGCTGGTCTTGACGGCGCTCATCGTGCCCGTGCTGGTCACGCAGCTTGGCATCAGTCCGGCGGCCTACATGTTCATCGTGATGCTGCCACCGGTGTTCAGCTACACCGCATACGTCGCGCTGCTTGCGACGCCGGCAAGCAACGCCAAGGCACGCAAAAAGAAGATTGACATCAAGCTGCCCTACGCCACGAACTACATCGCCGCCATGGCAAGCGCGGGCGTCATTCCGGCGGAGATTTGGAAGAGCTTGAGCAAGCAGGAAATCTATGGCGAAGTGGCCAAAGAAGCGGCGATGGTGTACAAGGACTTGGAAGTCCATGGCATTGACATCGTCAGTGCCCTCAAGCGCGCCATTGCCCGCACGCCGTCGATCAAGTTCCAAGAACTCCTGCAAGGCGCCATCACCACGGTCACCAGCGGCGGCGATTTGACGAATTACTTCCGCCAGAAAGCGAGCCGCTATCAATGGGAGAACCGCGTTGAGCAGAAATCCTTCATCGAAACCATGGGCTTGATGGCGGAAACGTACGTTACGGCCGCCGTCGCCGGTCCCCTGTTCCTTCTCGTCATGGTGGCCATCATCGTGTTGATGGGAAGCGGCGAGATGAGCCAGTTGCAGATGATCATCTATCTGCTGCTGCCCGTCATCAACATCGGCTTCATGTTCGGTGTCAAATCCATGATTCCGGAGGTCTGACATGGCCAAGGACGACTTGCTGCATTCTTCTCAACTGGACGAGCGGATGCGTCGTGGGAACGCCGAGGTGCGGCCCCGTGACAAGGCACTGAAATGGGTCGTCGACGGCCTCAACGTCGTCGCATTCGGCCTTTTGATTGCGGTTTTGCTGGCCCACATCGCAGTTGGCCTGACGTGGTCGATTGAGGTGCGCATCTACGTCTTGGCATTCGTTGGCTTGCTGCTCGCCGGCAATTCGTACATCTTCAACCAGATTCGCTGGCGGGCCTTGCGCGGTGCGCACGGCGCCAAGATTCTTGAGAAATGGAAAGCTGACCTGCAACTGACGATCGTCAGCATCGCGGCCTTGTTTACCGTCGTCTTCGTTGCGATCGTCGAGATTCTGGCCTTGTTGGTCTTCCTGGGCATCTTGGATGCGGGATCTGCCGGCGTTCGGTTTGCTGGCAACTTCGTGTTGTTCCAGGTCATCATCATGCTCGTCTACGTCATGGCGGTGATCGTCCGCGAGCAGAACCTCAGCAGCTACCAGCCCGGGCCCGGCGCCTTGATGGCGGCTCACGTGCTGACCGGCGTCGGCGCGACTGCGATTGTGCTGGGTGCTCTGCTTGCAAGTGGCGTACCGCAACGCGCCGGCGTTCTTGCCGACATCACGGTGAGCCAATCCGTGTACGTCGTGACGCTCGGCGTCGGATTGGACTTCATTGCCATGCGGATTCGCATGCGCCTTCCTAGCTTGTGGAGCCAATTTCGCGGAGCCGTTGAGACGGCGCGCCGTGCCAATCCAGCCATGAAGGAACAACTGCGCAAGAAGGCGCAGACGACGTACATTGTCTCGTTCCTGTTCGTTGCATTGAGCATGGCGTTTAGCGGCGCCATTGCAACGGGCAATCTTGCCTTCTCGGGCACCCGCTCGACCATTGCGTTGGTCATCTTCTACGTCGGCACGGGCCTGATTTTGTTGGGCCTCGTCGCGGTGCGTTTGGTGCAGTCGGGCATGCTCAAAGAGCGGACCATCGACGACGGCGACGATTTGAAACGGCTGGTTGGCCAGAAGCGCCGGAGCCAAGAGGACATCTTCCGCATGTCCGTGTACGCCGTCGCGGGTTTCCTTGCCTTGATCTTCATCGTGGCGGCGTTCTTGGTCGGCAGCGGTCGCTTCATGGAGGAATCCACGAGCATCGAGCCGGTCCTTGACGACGATGGCAACCCCGTCTTCGAACGCGGTCAACCGATGACCGAGGAGGTGACCCAGGTCAGTGGCATCCACAAGAAGTACGGCACCGATTTGTTCCTCGTCGGCTTCCTGTTTGCCGCGGGGCCCTATGGCTATTTCTTCAATCGGGAACGCAAACGCATCGAAGCCATCGACGAGAAATTCCCTGACTTCCTGCGCGACATCGCAGAATCCGCTCGTGCCGGTATGACCTTGCCCCGTGCCTTGGTTAGTGCAAGTCGTGGCAGCTATGGTGCCTTGACGGACGACATCAAGCAAATGGCCGCTCAAGTCGAATGGGGTGTGGAATTCAGCGAGGCGTTGGAGCGGTTTGCCATGCGAGCCAAGACGCCCCTCATTGATCGGACCGTCGCCTTGGTCGTCGAAGCCCAACGTGCCGGCGGCAACGTCGTGGACATCTTGACCGCAGCCAGCGACGATGCCCGCGAAATCAAGCAAATTGTCAGCGAACGCAATGAGCAGATGAGCATGTACAGCGTCGTCGTCTTCATCGCCTATTTTGTGTTCATCGCGGTGGTCCTGATTCTCGCAGCGCAATTCATTCCGGCCTTCAAGGAAGCCGTCGGTGCCGCCAGCGGACAACAAGTCGGTGGTTTGACGTTCAAGGACTTCGATCCTGAAGACTTCAACACCCTGTTCTTCCACGCAGCCATCGTACAGGCCATCGGCGGTGGCTTGGTGGGCGGTGTCTTGACGCGAGGTCACCCGGTTGCTGGATTCAACTCCATCACGATCATGATCATCGCGGCATGGGTCAGCTTCCGGATCATCGTGGGTGCGATATGAACGACGACGAGGGCTTCATCCACGTCTTCGAAGCGCTGATTGTGGGCGTCCTGATCATTACCGCGATCTTGTTCATGACGTCCCTGAGTGGCCCGAGCCAATCAGAAAGCACCGGGGGTCTGGATCTGGGGCGCATTTCAGCGGATACGCTGCAAATCCTCGAAGCACGAGCCGCGGACAGCCCCGGCTACACGAATCGCCTCGACGAACTCGTCAGCGAGGCGCTGCAAGGGGATTCCGCGGAAGCAGAAGCGTTTCTGGGCGATGTCTTGCCAAGTGGGACGCGGTTCTTGCTCCGGCTTGACAACGGCGTCGAGCCACTCACCCTACTGCCCACGGGCGGGGGCATCGCCAATGCCCCACGCAATGCACAAGGTGCCGAAGTGTTCTATTTCCCGGATTGGACCGTACATGTGACCGATCCAGATCCTGCGAGTGAAGCGGCGCGTCCTGGCGAAGCCCTCACGACTTTCACAGCAGGGTCGGGTCTCACCGCGCCTGATGGAAGCACGACTGCGCCTGGTGGTGGCACGTGGAGTGCTTGGTGGCTCGCGCATGATGCCTCCGGGCGGACCGTTCCTCCGGATGTTCCCTATGGCTTATGGGAGCGCGGCGGCAGCTTCCTGCGGGTCCAAGGCGACCAACCGACCGACCATGCCGTGTATGCGGTGCAATTGTTGGTGTGGCCCGGTGCGTAACGAACCACGGGGCGACGCCGCCCAGATGATGTTGCTCACGGCCTTCGTCCTGCTGATTGGCTTCGTCGCGCTGGCCGGTATGGTTGCCAGGGTCAGCCAATTGGCAGATGAGACGGGGCAGGAAAGTCGTCGCGGCGCGGTACTCGAAGCGGCAAACGTCCTCGACGGCGCGCAAGCCATGTTCGCGCAGTTGGAGACCTACGTGCCTCCGGGAACGCCCGACGAAACCCGAGATTACATGGACGCAGCGGACGCGGCGCTGGCCCACATGGATCAATTGCAATCGGCGCGGGGATTCCAGTTCCGTGCCGGCCAGGTATCATGCGACGACGCGGGGTCTCCCACGACGTTTACCGTCGATGTGAGCGTGGTCCGCAATGACGTCCGGGTGGCGGCAACCATTCTGCACGAAATCTCGGGCGTGGCCTGCCCTCCGTAGGCTCGATACACCGGAAACGTCCAGTAAGGGTCTTTACGCAGGTCGAGGTCGATTTCATGTGGATGACCAGGGTGTGTCGAGTACGGTCGCGTTCCTATTTGCAGGAATCCTGTTCATGGCCGGCATCGGCGCCGTCCTGACCACGACCGGAGATTTGGCCAGCGAGGCCAACTTGCAAGGTCATGAAACACAGGTGCTCCAACAGCAGGCGCTGGCCGTGCGTGACCTGGTGCTTGGCACGCCGGGCCTCGCCTCCACGGCACAAGGCGACGACGTCGATTGGGCCACGGCACCGGATGACTTGGATCGCTTCGGATTGCGTGGCACGGGCGACTTGTTCCTTGATTATGACAAGCTGACGAACCTGCGTTCCGCGCCCTACGCGGCCGACGGAAATGATGGGTACGTCAACTACGAAGAGGCCCGGACCAGTCTGGGCCTTGACCAGGAAGGCTACGATTTCCACATTCGGGCATATCCTTCGCTGCGGTCCGTTCAAGAGCTACTGGAGACCGGGATCCAAGATACCAACCTGCGCGTCACCTACATTGGGGACGCCACGGGAGGCGCCGAGCAAGAAGTAGTGGACACCGGCACGACGCCGCCCTTGTCGACGCCGACCTGTGGTGTCAGCCCCATCGATAGTCGATCGATGCGGATCGCGACCCAAGTGGAGAACAATGGCCTGGACGCGACGCAATTCCACATTTCCTTTGATGTGGTGGTCGGAAACAACATCTTCACGGATGTCCAACGCGCAAGCACGGTTGCGGCCGGCGCGACGCAGACCATCTACGTCGATGTGCCTGCACGGGATGGTGACTGTGACACTGTTGACGAAGTCACGGCAACCCTCGTCGACCCAAGTGCCTCCCTGTCGGAAACCACGTGGCAAACGGCGTGGACTGCGGCCGGAACGACGACCGCCGAGACATGGTTCCTCGTCGATCCTGACTATGAATCCTATCGGCCAAGCGACGACATCATCATCACCTATGCCGGGGACCTCACGGCGAAACAAGGAAACACCGCAGGCGAAGACTTGACCCTGCAGATTCTGGACGGCGCCACGGATGTGACGCCGGTTGGATTGACGGCGACCATTTCGGTCCCCAAGAAGAACGAGGCGTGGCAGTTCGATGCATTCCCTGCATCCGACTTGGGGGTCGGGACCTACACGGTCGTTCTCAGTCGGGCAAATGGCGAATCCGTCACCGATGTCATCGAGGTGACGGCGGCGGCTCCTGGCAATTATCTGCCTCCAGGGGGTAGCGGCTCGCCCACGACGGATCACACCTACTCCGAGGCGGCGCAACGCGAGATCTCCTTCCTCGAATCCCTGGTTGCACGGTTCTGCCCGTACGTTTGGGATTCCCAAACGGAGACTCCGATGACGCCCACATGGTCTCCAGCCAATTGGAGCACCCGATGCAACAGTGATTACCCGCCGCATTCCGTGGACAAGGGTGCGCTGGGGCAATACGGGGACGTGTTTCCCGATGACAAGCAACTCCTGGGTGCGCAGCTACACGAACGGTTGGCTCCTGGCGGCGTCCCGAGTCTCGACCTGGTCAACACCTTGGTCGTCGGCAGCAATGTCGATCACAACACGATGACATCCAATGCGGTCAAGGGTGCGATTCGGGATTGGGTCACCGAAGCGGGAGGCAACCTGATTGTGTTTGGCAGCACGAAGCAGGTGGTCAATTGGCTCAACCCCATTTTCAAGACCAAGCTCGACTCCAGCAGCAACGGCATTTCGACGCCGGATGCGGATCACCCGGTCCTGCGCGTGGCCGACGACCTGTCATGGGATGAGTATGATGATCGCGGCCGCGCGTGGGAGCTGAAGAAGACCGACGGCACCGCAGATTCATTCACCAAGGTCGTCCATGACAACAGCGCCGACGAAAACGCCGTGCTGGCCATCAGCGATCCGGGGGCTTACGGCAAGGGTACCGTCATTTTGACGTCGTGGCTCCCGTATGACCTATTCAATGACGGCGGCACGCGCGAAGGCCTCGTCTTCATGAACAATCTCCTCATGCAGGGCTACCGTGATCTCTTCATCGATTATGGGCCCTCCATTCCAGACGATGTCGTCGTGATTCCGGCCGACGGTCGGGCCCAAGTGTACCATCCCGAATTGGAACGCTTCATCACGCTGACGCTGCGTGTCTACGTCTTCCCTGCCTGACGATCCACCTGGAATTCACAGAACGCGTCCCCGTTGACCGTGCAGCGGGTCTCGTGCGCTTCGACGGATTGGTCCCAGACCACTTCCATGAGGCCCGTGAAGAGTCCCGTAATGTAGTGACATTCACAGGAGCCCATGGGTCGAATGCCGGCGCAAACGGCGCATTCATCGAGGCGCACCGTGAAGCGTTCAGCGGTTCGCTGGACGACTTGGGGAAGGCCAACGGCGCCGCTTTGCAGTCCGTGCAGGAACTCTTCGACAGCCCGGTCCTTGCCGACGTCCGCGACGATGTCGGCGGCGGCGCGGCGACCGGTTTGGCGACCCACGGCGTAGAGCATCGCATCGCCGAGTTCGCCGAATCGGTGTTCCATGTATTGGGTGATGCCAAGGACGACGCCGCGGTAATGGCTGAGGCTGACTTGGGGTCCGAGTTGGCTGCGGCCACGGTAGATGTCGTGGGCCATGGTGACATCGATGTCCGTGGCTTCCTTGTCATCGAGTTTGAGCATGTTGCGCCGCAAATCTTCCTGAATGGCGACACTGATTTGATCGTCCTTGGCGTGGAGAATCGGCAAGTAGCGGCTGAAGACCAGCAACAGTTCAAGGAACGCGCCGAGCACCAAGGCCGCAAAGGCGACTTCGAAGATGACGACGCGAGCATCCGTCATGGTGTCGCGTACCGAGGCGTAGCCTTGCATCGCTTGGGCGACGATGAACAACGTCATCGCCGCGATGACGAGATACCAGGCTCGCTTGAACGAGGCTGAATTGATGAAGTAAATTTCACGCAGATGGTGGAGCACGGGCTTCCGGCTCAGGAAGTACGTGTTGAGCGTCATCAGGAGAAGATTGAGCACCAACAGGGTCGTGAAGGTGGCCTCCAGGACCACGACTGCATCCGCCACGCAGGCGCACGCGCCCTGGCCAACATAAAGGGGCGCGCCAAGAACCGGTATTTGATGCTTTGTCAGGCGACCCAAATAGCCGAACACGGAGAAATCGCCGTATGTCCGACGATGCCGTCGCCTCCACGGTGACTTTCGTCATCGCATTGGGCCTCTTCATGGCTGGCTTTGCAGGCATCCTGCTGGCCACGCGGGACGTCGGACAAGACACCATCGCGGCGGACGCCATCGCAGACCAGGCCGGTGCGGAAGCTTTGGCTGATGTGCTGCTCGGGAGCGCCGGTATCGGATGGGCGGGTGGCGCCGACGGCTTGGAGCGGCTGGGCCTCGTCCATGACAATGGCTCGGGCCTCAACCCCGCGCATTTGGATTTGATGCGAGGCGGCACCTTTGATGCCACCAGCAACGGCTTGTTGGACTACGAAGAAGCACGAGCCAGCCTTGGCCTCACGGATGATGAACAGTTCCACATCCGCGTTTATCCGCCTTCGCTGCAGCAATTCCTGACCACGATTGATTTGAGCCACTTGCAGGCCGCCTACATCGGCGAATGGGCCAATTTGCCTTCCGTCACGACGCTGCCGCTCTCGCAACAAGCCGCGGTGGATGACACGCGCAGCCAAATTGATGCGGTCCAGAATGCCATCAGCAACAGTGAACGGCAAAGCATTGCTGCGCTTGGCCTGGACTACGATGACTTCGTCCATCTGGCCACGAACGAAATCGATGCCGTCGTGGACATGTGGCCGCTTTCGGACATTCCGCTCCTCAACTTCGTCAACCAAGAACTCCTCCAAGGCGACGTGTACCCAGACGACAAACAGTACCTTGATGACGTCCTGCCGACGCGCCTCGACGGCTATGACTTGCTATTCGTCGGAAGCACCGTGGATCACAGCACGCTGACTGGCAACGGAGTCAAATCCGCTATTGAAGACTGGGTCTATGCAGGTGGCACCCTCGTCGTCTTTGGCAGCGACAGCCAGAGCTTCCAATGGCTGCAACCCCTGTTCCATGTCGGCACCGCCAACGTCAACGCCGGCGCCTTTGCTCCCGACGTCAGCCACCCGGTCCTCCTGGAACCCTACGAGCTCAGTTGGTCGGACTATGACTACCACGGCCTGGGATGGGACATCAAGAGCCAGGGCAGCGGCGCCCACTACGATGATTTCCAGCACATCATCCAAGACGACGGCGAAGATGTCCTGGCCATCAGCATCGACGGCGCCTTTGGCGATGGACGCATTTACCTCAGCACCTACCGCCCCGGCGAGATTGCGGATGT
>JBMZJT010000025.1:10286-17095 GCA_049617695.1 Thermoplasmatota archaeon
GGCGACGGCGTTCCTGACGAATCTTGTGATTTACGACGACCGCAGCCACTTGTATTTGGAATACGGGCCGACGGTGCCAAGCGACCGCAGCATCAGCAGCGCCGTGCGGCTGAGCCACATCTGGGACAGCGATCTCGGCCAGGTGCCGGTGCGCGTCGAAGTCCTGTATTGGTGACTACCAGGCTTCGAAGGTCACCCAGGCCAGCCGGGCCAAGTAGCCGGCAAAGCCGATGAAGAACAGCAACAGCACCGCGCGCACGAACCAAACGGGTTCACGGACCTCCTGCTCCATGGCGCTCCATCGTGAGGGCCTATAAACAAGGTGCCTGTGGGCGACTTCGTGACCGACGCGCTGCGGGCCATCGCCCAAGAAGTCGTCAATGAAGACGAATTTGAAGCCCTGATGCAACGGGCCGCCGACGGCGACCGCCCGAAGGCCTACATCGGCTTCGAACCCAGTGGCACCGCCCACGTCGGCTGGATGGTTTGCACCCAGACGATCAAGGAACTCACGGCGGCTGGCTTCGACGTCACGATTCTCCTTGCGGACTGGCACGCCCAGATCAACGACAAGCTCGGCGGGGACTTGCACAGCATCCGCCGCTGCGCCGAATACATGACCGACGCCTTCGAGGCCCTGGGCGTGGCCAAGGACTCCGTCACCTACCGCTTCGCCGCAGAGTTCGCCCAAGATGATGCATACTGGGGTACGGTCATTCAAGTCGCCAAGAACACGACCCTGGCTCGCATGCGCCGCGCCATGACCATCATGGGTCGCGCCGAAGACGAAGGCGACGCCGACATGAGCAAATTCCTGTACCCTGCCATGCAAGTGGCCGACATTTTCCACATGGACATTGACCTGGCCTACGGCGGCATGGACCAACGTCATGCACACATGCTCGCTCGGGACGTTGCCAAGAAGATGGACATGAAGGCGCCCGTGGCCCTCCACACGCCGCTCGTGCCCAACCTCAAGGGCGGCGTCGGTCGCATGGATCCCGTCGAAGCCAAGATGAGCAAATCGGATCCGACCAGTGGCATCTTCCTGCACGACGACGCGGCGACGGTCAAGACGAAGATCAACAAGGCCCACTGCCCTGCCGGGGAGAAGGAAGACAATCCGGTCCTCGACTTGCTGCGCCTCGTGATCTTCCCGCGCCTCACGGATGGCCTGCATATCGAGCGCCCCGAGAAGTTCGGCGGACCCCTCCACTTTGGCACCTATGCGGACGTCGAAGCTGCATTCACGGCCGGCGATTTGCACCCCATGGACCTCAAGAACGGCGTCGCGGCCACGCTCAACGAGATTCTGGAGCCTGTGCACGCGTACTTCGAGGCACACCCCGACAATCTGAGCTTCGTCCAGGGACTCAGGACGACTCGCTAAGGGACGAAGCGACCACGTTGCGGACCGCCGCCGCTTGCCGCGCCTTCCAGGCCCGCCCATCAGACAGCGCACCTTGCCAAGCAGGTTCGGGGTCGTAGGCGACGTGATGCAGGTACAACCCGGCCGCAGGGGCGACGGCGAAGGCGCCATGAGGCTGCCCGCTCGCCAGGGATTGCCTGATGTCTGCCGGGCTTGCACGGCCTTGTCCCACGGCCAACGCCGCATCGACCATCCGGCGTACTTGATTCCAGAGGAATCCTGGCGCTTGGACTTCGAAGCGCCACATGTCGTCGAGCGCGGTCACGACGAAGCGTTGGATGGGCCGTTCCGGATTGCGGTCCTCGATGCGGGCAAAGGCACGAAAATCATGCGTTCCCTCGAATGCCCGACACGCAGCTTCGAGCACGTCGGCGTCTTCTTGCTGTCGACGGGCCAAGTAGTGATACGTCCGCGACGAGGCGTGGCGGACGTTCCAATCCGGGGACACTTCGGCGACGCCTGTGACCCACAGACCGTCCGGCAGGTGCTTGGCCAACGCCGGCACGAGGCCCCGAAGATGGGGTCGGTCAAGCTGCGTCGCCAGGACATTCATCGTGGCCGATACGCCCGCGTCGGTGCGACTGCCACAACGCAGGGTGCCTTCCACATAGCCCTCCTGGCGAAGTGCCACCAGAAGTGCATCTTCAATCGTGTTGCCGTCTGGCTGCCGCGCCAATCCCTGGAATCGGGTGCCATCATACGCGACGCGCAACGCAACGTGCACATGCGGCCACCGGCAGCACCAAGAAAAGGCTCCGTCCTTGCGACGCGTGGCCCGGATTGGGGTGTTGTGGGATCCGTCAGATGACGAACGCGCCGTCATGCACGGGGAATTGGGTTCATTCGCAGAGCTCGCCGTGGCGCCGGACTCGCAGGTCGAAGTGGCGCTCACATTCTTTCCCCGCCGCGAAATCAAGCACGGTGCAACCACGTGGCATGACCTTCCGAACCTGAGGCTCATCCAATCTTGCACGGCCGGTCTGAATCACATGGGCTGGGAAGACTTGCCCGACGTTCCTGTCGCCGCGGCCCCTGGCGCGACGGGGCCGTTCATTGCCGAATATGTGCTTGGCTGCGTGCTGAATTGGGCGCGTGGACTGCATTGGCATACCCAGTGCATCAAGAAAGGCGATTTCCGCCTTGGTGAACCTGTCCGGGCGCTGGCCGATGTTCGGGTCGGTATGGTCGGCATGGGGGGCATTGGCGAAGCGACGGCGCGTCTGCTTGGCGGCCTTGGGTGCCACGTGGAGGGGGTCAGCCGCAGCGGGCAAGGTAGCGACGCTTTTGCCTGGAAGGGAACCATGGATGCGTTGCCCGCCATGGCAGCGCGGTGCGACGTGCTCGTCATTGCTGTGCCCTTGACACGCGAGACGGAAGGATTGGTGGATCTCGACCTCTTGGCGGGTATGAGCGGGCGAGATGCTCTCGTGGTCAATGTGGCTCGCGGTCCCGTCGTCCAAGAAGCCGATTTGTTTGCATGGCTTGACAGCAGCCGACGCCACATGGCGGCGCTCGACGTTTGGTGGCAATATCCGGAGCCGGGTCAGCGGCCGTTTTCCTACCCGTTTGAGTCATTGCCCAATGTGATCATGACGCCTCACAACAGCCCCAACGTGGATGGATTTCGCCTGGCGATGCTGCGGCAAGCCTGTCGGCAAGTCAAGCGGTTCATGGACACGGGTCAAGCCGAACACGTGCACGATCCGGCATGGTATGGCGTGGGCGGCGACGGTCGCTAGCGACGCATCCGTTTGCGTCGCCTTCGTCTGCGATTCTGATCCGCCACAAGGATCAAGAGCACCACGCCAAGCAGCATCCACAGCCACCAAATCTTGGGCTCGGGGGCCGCGTCTTCCTCGGTAATGCGCCAGGGGCCAGTGCGGCGGACCTCGGCGTCCGGGCGCTCTTCATCTTCGTCATCGGCTTGGTTGAACGTCTCTTGCTCGTAGCCGGGCTCGCCGGGCAGCGGGAACGCGTCTTCCCCGTTGGCTTCCAATTCCAGGGCTTCGTCTTGGGTCCAGTTCGATGCAATGCGTGGGTCGACTTCGTAGACTTCGAGGCTCCCCGTCGCCGTGCTCGTCTGGCCGGCGGTATCGGTGACCGTGAGCGTGATGTTGTGCACCCCCGGCCGATCGAAGATGTGGCCAACGTCTTGCCGGTTGCTTGTGGCACCATCAAAGTCCCACTTCCACGCGGCAATGGGGTCCTCGAGGTCGCGGCTTTCATCGAAAAAGACGACGGGAGCGCCCAGGGGCACGCGATCGATGCGCACCGGCGTGAACGCTGCTTCGGGCGGCATGTCATTGACTTGAATCTCGAAGGAGCGTTCGACCATGGTTCCGTCCATGTCCGTGGCGCGGTGCGAGATGGTGTAGGCCCCTGGCTGATGCCATGGCCAAATGACCTCCGGCTGCTCGCTGTCCGAGTCGCCATCCTCATCGAAGTCCCACGCGACAAAGGCAATGTCCGTCTCATCATCGACGGAGTGGTCCCGGAATTCAATCAGGCGTGGCCCTTCGATTTGTTGCCAAGAACCACTGACGTCCGGGTCCGAGTTGAAGCTCTGTGTTCCGTTGGGTCCACCGCGAGGCACCAGTACCGAGACGGTGTCGCGATCGCGTTGGCCCGCGCCATCCGTTACACGCAAGTCCACTTCCGTCACGCCGATGTTGAAGTTCCATTCCAACGTCTCGCCTTCGCCGATCGGGATGCCGTCAATGGACCACTGGTAATCGCGCAATGCGCCTTCAGGATCGCGGGACGACGTGGCGTCAAGCGTCGCGACGCCCTGCCCCGTCGCGCTGTATTTGGTCACCACGATGTCGTCGCCGGCATCGGCAATCGGGGGTGCGTCGGACACGCGCACGGTCTTGGTTGCGGTTGCTTCATTCCCGAGGTGGTCGCGTACGGTGAGCTGGGCTGCGTAGTCACCGCTGGCGGCGTACTTGTGCACCGGAGCATGTCCCGTGGCATCCGTGCGGCCATCGCCATCGAAATCCCAGTCCCATTGAACGATGGTCCCGATTTCGCTCAGCGTTGTGTCCGTGAATTGGATCGGCGTGCCGGGATCGCGTCGATCAGGCGAGAAGGCGAAACTCGCCTTGAGGCGCGGCTCGGCCTTCACTTGAACTTGCAATTCATCCGTGTCTGAGAATCCCTTGTCATCGGTGACGCGAAGCTTGAGCGTATGCGTGCCGACCGGCATGAAAAATGCCGTCTCAGCTGCATGCACCGTTTTCTTGCCCCAACTCCAACGGTGGTCTGCGATGCGGCCGTCGGGATCGTACGACGCGCTGCCATCGAGGGCCACCCGTGCCAGACCGTCGGGGTCATCGATGGTCTGCAAGATGTCATCGCCGGCGACCGCCACGGGCGGGAGGTTGTCGATGAAGGTCCAAACGGCGCCCGTGCGATCCTCGTGGGTATCCTGTTCGGGGGCACCCACGAACACTTGGTCTCCTTGGAGCGCGACGGCATCACCAAAGTTGCTGTCATACCATGCGCCGCGGTCTTGGAGTGTCTCGACGCGCTTCCAGCTGGTGCCTTCCTTGGCCAAGATGACCGTGTAGTCAAAGTAGGCTGCGCCGAGAATGGCGCGGTTCCCTTCCATGGCAAAGGATGCCGCTTCGGTGTAGTCGCGCTGCATCTCGGTCCAGGACGCGCCGCGTTTCTCGAAATAGAGCACATGGCCGTAGTAGAACAATCCGTCGACGATCCGGCCTGGCGCGCCTGCCATGGCATGGTTCCCGCTTAATGCGACAAGACTGCCAAAGGATCCGCCCTGCGCAAATTCGTCATCCACTTCGAGTCGGGCTTCTTCGATCCATCCACTGGCGTGGCGAAACATGTATGCGGCTCCGCCAAAGACTTCGTCTTCCACGACGCGCGCTGGCGCGCCAATGAGCAAGCGGTCGCCATCCAAGTCCACGGCGGCACCAAACCGTGTCTCCGCGCCGATGCCGCCGCGCTTGAGGGTGTCGCGCAGGGTCCAGCCGTTGTCGTCCTCAAAGATCTGCACTTCACCGGAAGAGGCAAGGACGTCGTACCAAAGCGCGCCCGGGGCGCCAATGGCCATCATGTCGCCTTCCATGTCAATGGCCGTTCCGAAGCCTTCGCCGCCTCGCAATTCACCGTCGGCGTGCCATTTGCCGTCGAGGCGGTACAAGTAGACACGATCGGCATTCGGGGCGCCCACGGCGAGGCGATCTCCGTTGATGGCCACCGTCGCCCCGTAGGTCGCACTGGACGTGCTCAGCGTCTGTTGGTGCGTCCATCCCCCGTCGAAATGGTACAGGTGGACGGCACGGGCGCCTGGAGCACCGACGGCAAGCCAGGGCATGTCCACGGCAATCGCGGCGCCGACGTCGTCGTTGCGATCGGCCGATGCGGGAACCAAGTAGTCCCAGACGGCGAGTTCGCCGCTTGCAGGCATCGGAATGAGCAGGCACATGCACAGGACCACCAACCCGGGCCGGACCATACCCTCAGCCCAGATTCCAGATACTTAAGCAACATGGCCAAAGCGGCTTATCGTCGCCGCATCGGCGCCACGATGAGCACGATCGCGACGATCAACAACAGGAGCAAACCCGGAATCCAAACCGGGATGCCCCACACCTCGGGCGCCGCGGGGGGCTCCCGTTCGTCCTCGTCCGCCTGTTGCGTGGGTGACGGATCACGTGTCTCCGTGGCGGTAAAACTGGGCGGCGTGCGCGTCACCGTGCCGCCGAGGGCCGCAGGGGCATCGTCCTTCGTGGCATTGAGCAAGACATCGGGCTGGAATTCGCCAAAACGGGCCTCCCAATCGGCCAAACTGAGCACTTCGACGGATCCCTTGTGGGTGGCTTGGAGGCCACCGTCGTCCGTGACCGTGAATTCGATGGTCACGTTGCCAATGCGATCGTAGACCCGTCCGACATCCGTATGGGTGCTGGTGACGCCGTCAGTGAACTGCCATTGCCACGCGGCCAGGGGTGCCTCGTCATGGCTTGTGCCGCGATGAATGAGATACGTGCCTTCGGGGACCACGGCATGGTCTGGCCAAAACGAGGCGCCTGGGGGCTCGTTGACGATATGAATGGTGCGCGTCCGTTCTTCCTTGGCGCCTTCCCGGTTGACGACGGTCAAGCGGACCTCATGCTCGCCCGGGTCCGAAAACGTGTGCTGGGCAAAGCGACCCTCTGCGTCTGGTTCGCCATCGTTGTCGAGGTCCCACAATTGGATGGGGCCCGTGTCGCCGGTGTTTTCGAGCGCAACGAAGCGATTCCAGTGAGCATCAATCGCGATGTTGGGGTCGGGTCGATTCACGGCGGTCTCATTGGCATCCCCCGGCAAAGCCAAGATCGTCGAAGCGTGCATGTCGCGCCAGCCGCGATCGTCA
>JBMZJT010000025.1:17105-24219 GCA_049617695.1 Thermoplasmatota archaeon
GGTTCTCGCCGCGCGGCAACGTGGCTTCAACTTGGGGTTCACTACCAAGTGATCGCCCATTCGTGGACCATGACCAAGATGTGATTTCCCCATCCGTCCTGGAGCCTCTGCCGTCCAGCATCGTGGTCGCTGTGAGGCCGGTTTCATCAAGCGATACCACGCGACTCCAACCCCCGAATGCCTCGGGCCAGTCTCGCTGGACGTTGATCGTGGCCGTCGCCTGCAAGGTTTGACCATCTTGGTTGGTCGTCGTCAGGCGCACATCGTGCGGACCCCCGTGTTCGAAGTGCGTCCAGGGTTGCTGTTGCCAGTTGTCATCCGTGCCATCGCCATCCAAATCCCACGCCCACTCCTTGATGGGGCTGCGTTGATCGGCGCTGTAATCGATGAAGCGCACCGATTGGCCAGGCCACGGGTTGCGTGGCTCCCAATCAAAGCTGGCCTCCGTGACGGCGCGTCGAACCCAGACGCGCACCGAATCACGGTCGATGGCGCCAACATCGTCCTCAACTTCCAACGTCACCGTGTGGTTGCCCAGTGGGAGCGTCCATGTGAACGTCGCCTCGCGGCTGATGATGGCGTCATCCAGGAACCATCGGTAGGCGACAATGGTGCCGTCGTAATCCCAGGATTGGCTGCCGTCGAATTCGATGGTCTCGACGCCGTCTTCGTCCACGTCATCGATGCGTCGGTCCTGGCCCGCGTAGGCCCACGGCGGCCAGTTGTCATAGTACGCGAAAGCAGCCCCGGTCTCCCGTCCATCCCGGGATGCCGTGGGTGCGCCCGCTGCCATCATGCGACCTTCATAGGCCAAGGCGAAACCGTACTCGTCATCCCGTCCGTTGAATGAAAAATCGCCGAGCCAACCGACCATCCACCACTGCTGGTCGAATTTGTGATAGACGAACAAAGCGTCCCAGAACCAGGCGCCCAAGACGGCCGATCCATTGTGCAACGCGACGGCTTGCAGTTCCGTTGACACTTGATCAATCAGAGGCCACGTGTTGCCGGCCCGTTCATAGAAGAACGCTCGGCCAGAGATGTAGACTGCCGTGTCCACGTCGTAGTGCGTCAATGTTGTCACGATGGCATCAATGCCATCGATGGCGACGTTCTGGCCGTAGGTTTCTGCGGTGTTCAAGTCTGGATTGGCGCGGTAGCTTTCGCGCAGAATCCAATTCGTGCCGTGGCGATCGTAGAAGAACGCGCCCCCGGGCAACACTTCATCGGTCCCGATGCGCGCCGGCGCTCCGACAAGAATTTGATCGCCATGGACGTCGATGGCGGCGCCAAAGCGCAATCCGGATGCGCTTGATTCTGCGTGGCTATGCTGCAGCACCAACCTCTCGCTGAGCATGTGGACGCGGCCGGGTTGGACGTCCTGAATCAATGGACTGCCAGGTTCCCCGACGAAGATGCGGCCTTCCTCAAGTGCCACGGCTTCCCCGCATCGGGCTTCGGCCCGCACGTCGGGGCATGTCCAGGCTTGGCGGTGCTGCCAGGAGTCGCCCAAGTCATACACGTCGATTCGACCAGCATTGGTTGCCAGCAAAGAGGGGCTGCTTTCAGGAGAGCCGACGACGAGTACCGTGCCGTCGATGGCCACGGCAGCGCCAAACGAGGTGTGGCTGCCCTGGATGCGTTGCTGCAGGACCCATGTTGCGCTGACCCGCTCATACACATAGACTGCCGCTTCTCCAGGCGCCCCGATTGCGATGCGCTCGCCGTCGGTCGCGACTGCGGCCCCGAATTGACCCCCCTCGGTGCCGGGGTCTGGCCAGATTTCGTCCTCCACTTGGAAGCCTGGAATGCGGTTCGATTGGCCGCCAACGGTCATCCCGATCATCAAGAGGACCAGGAAGAAGGCAGTGCGGCGCATAGTGGAACGCGGTGTTCCCTTCATTTGTCAGTTTTGGTCAAGAATCGGAATTTCGCTGGCGGCTTGCAGTGACGGTTCGCGCTCTACGGCGTTCAAGTCGCAAAGGTCGTCAACACCCAATTCACCACGCCGTTATCAATGATTGTGGCCACCTACGTGCTCGGGGTTGCCACCAGAACCCATGCTGCCACCAACATGGCCATGCCAAGGACCCAACCACGCACGGGCAACCCATGGAATTCACTGGACAAAAAGCCTCAGCATGGGCATCCGGTTTTGTAGGGGGTCGTCTTGGGCCGCCAGGTCCCCCGGATGACGAAGGCTTGGTTGATCCTGGAAGACGGTAGCGTGGTCGAAGGCGAACATTTTGGTGCCTCTGGAACCGCGTATGGTGAACTGGTGTTCAACACCGGCATGACGGGGTATCAGGAATCCCTCACGGATCCCAGTTACAACGGCCAGGTGCTGATGTTCACCTATCCCATGATTGGCAACTATGGTGTCAATGAAGCCGACTGGGAATCGGACAAGATTTGGGTGCGTGCCTGCGTCGTGCGCGAATGGTGCCGCGACCCGGATCACCGCGCCTCGGACCGTACCGTCGACGACTGGCTGCGCGACGAAGGCATTCCCGGCATCAGCGGCGTCGACACCCGTGCGCTGACCTTGAAGACCCGCGAGAAGGGCTGCCTGCGGTGCTTTGTCACCGATGACGAAGCCGCCGTCGAAGGCCTCAAGGCCAAAATCGCGGACATGCCCAGCGTCGAGGCCGACAACCTCGCCGGCGAAGCGAGCGTCGAGGGTCCGCGCACCTACGGACGCAACGACAAGGGCGAACTCGCCGACGGCAGCAGCTTCGACGAGGGCGTCTACACCGTCGCCGTCCTGGATACGGGCATCAAGCGCAACATCCTGCGCAACCTCGCCCGCCGCTTCAACGTCCAGCACTTCCCCTGGGATGCCACGCCCGAGCAGATGCTCGCCGGCAAGCCCGATGCCCTCTTTTTGGCCAACGGTCCCGGCGATCCGGGCCACCCGGACATCGTCGGCAAGACCGTGCCGACCATTCGGGAACTGAGCGAGCAACTACCGACCTTCGGCATTTGCTACGGCAACCAACTCATCGCCCGCGCTTGGGGCGCTGGCACCCAGAAAATGAAGTTCGGCCACCGCGGCGCCAACATTCCCGTGCGTGAGGAAGGCACGCCCCTCGTGCGCATCACCAGCCAAAACCATGGCTTCGCCGTCGATGGCGACAGCGTCCCCGGCACCGGCCTCAAGGTCTGGGAGCGCTGCCCGAACGACGACTGCGTCGAAGGCCTGCAACACGAGACCCTGCCCGTCTTCACGACGCAGTACCATCCCGAAGCAGCTCCGGGCCCTTGGGACAGTGGCACGCTCTTCGACGCGTTCTACAACCTCGTCACGGAAGTCAAGGAAGGTCGATTCACACCCGGCAGCTTCCCAAGCCTCCACGGCAAAGACGTCGCGCCGTTCGCCTAGAGCTCCACGATGCGATCCGGTTCGCCCGCGATGGTGACCACGCCGGGCGCGTCCTTGCCAAGGGCAGCATAGAGCCGCGCCTTGCAGGCTTCGTCGCGCAGATCGCCGACGCGTCGCGTCACCGTGTTGCCTTCGGCATCGATGGTCGTGTAATCGGCGTCGTCATCGAGACCCTCCAATTCGTCCATGATGCGCTCCATGTCGCCGGCGCGTTGCGCCGCGAGCCGTTGCAATTCTTGGCGTGCCAACCGGGCGTCGCGAGTCGATTTCCACTTGACATAGGCTGCGACGACGGCTTTGAAGAAGCGGTCGAGACCGGCCGCCGTGGCGAGGGTCGCCCGCTCGATGGCTTGCGAGGCGCGTCGGCCCGCGGCAGGCATCAACTTGCGCAGATCGCCCTGCATGGCATGAAATTCGTCCACGGCGCGTAGATACCAGGGGGGGTGCGGTACGGCGCTGCGTGCTCGCAGCCAGATGAACGTGCCCGTGTAGAACAGCAACCCAAAGGCGCCGGTCCAATACAAGATGCTGTCCGGCAGGAACGCCAGCGCCCAGGCGAAGTACAGAAGGAAAGCACCGATGGCGTAACCGATGGCGACGGCCTTGCGCCAACCCCAGATGTCGTGGCCTGGCAGTGGCTTGATGGGCAACGCGCTCGTCGCCAGGGCAATCAATGCGATTTCGAGACCTTGCTCTGCGATGTCGTAATTCCAGCGGTAACCAATCCAGAGGAAGGGCATCAACAAGGCCACGAGGACCGAGGTCGATGCAATGGCGCGAATGCCTTCCACATGCGGTTGCTCGTCATCCTCGGTTTCGCCGGCCGCTTCGCCGCCTTCGCCTTCATCACCGACCTCTTCGACGTAGCCGGGAATTCCGAAGGGCGTGCGGAAGCCGACGCTGCTGATGGCGAGACTGATGGCGCCACTGCCAAGGAACCGAATGCGTGTCTTGACGCGGCTTGCGAGGCCCAACAGGTACTCGGCGCCAATGGCCAGGGCGACGAATGCAGCCGACACGCCACCGGCGATGGGCAGCGCTTCCAGGTACACGGACACGCGGTAGGCTTCGAGTTCTTCGAAGGCAAAGAAAAGGAAAATGAGCAAGAGGACCAGGAAGAATGCGACGCGGCTGGCCAGGCGTTTCTTGCCTTTCTTGCTGCGCATGGCCATTTGGTCCTCGCCCACAGCGATGAGGGATTCTTTGCCAATCTGGGCCGCAGTCAAGGCCGCTTGGCTGGCCAGGCTGCTGCCCAAGGCGCTGCCACCGGCTGCAATGGCGGTCGTGGCACCGACGACGGCAGCCGTCGTGGTGGCTTCCTGGCGGGCATTTTGCACATCCACCTCGCGGCTGGCCACGACCTCGTCGCCGCGTCGTGCCTCCAAAATGTAGGGTCCATTGGTGACTTGGGTCGTGGCCCAGGTTGCTTGTCCCTGATTTGTTGGCAGCGCGTAGGGGTCCAATCCGTCGGCAACCCAGATGACCACGCCCTCAGGGTCTTCGTTCTCCAGCAGAATCGCCACATCGCCTTGCAGCGGGCCGTCGCCATCTTGGATGATGACCAAATCCGGAGCGCCGGGCTCGGGCGGCGGCGGTTCCGGAATGAATCGCGTGATAAGAATCGCTGCCAAGGCAACTTCCAAGGCAATCAAGAGCACGAACACCCAACCCGAACGTGCCAGGGTCCGAGCCGACGTATCGCGGGACAACGAATCCCAAAGGTCCATGGGGGACTAAAAAGGAAAAGGGGCGGAATTGCCTTCTAGCGGCGGCGAACCAGCGCAACGCCGAGGGCTGCCAGAACCACGAGGATGCCTGCGGCCGATGCCTCGTTGTCGTTGGTTTCCGGCTGGGGTTCCTGCGTTGGTTCGGGTTCGGGTTCGGGCTCCGGTTCCGGCTCGGGTTCCGGCTCGGGCTCAGGAACGGGTTCTGGGCCGTAGCCAACCACGAATGGACTGAATCCATTCGTCTGCGCGACCAGAATCACTTCATCTCCGTCGATGGTGAATGTCGTCGGCAGCGGGTCCCAACCATCGTCGGTACCATGGAGCAGCACCCAGCGTGCAGGATCGACATCAAGCAAATCCAATGGCAGGCGGAGCGTGATGGTGCCCCCATCACTGCCGACGTCGTTGGTGACCGTGATGTCAAGGTACAATTTGCTGCTGGTGAATCCGTCTGGCAAATCGTCGGCTTCCTTGTCCATGACCCGGACGCGCATGGTGTGTGCGCCTTCTTCCATCGTGTCCAGGTCCACGCGGACCACCGGTGAGTTGCGGAATTCGAAGGTGGCTGAGCCGCCGTCAGAGGAGCCTTGATCGGCGGCCGTCGTCAAACGGTATCCGTGGCTTCCCGTGCGGGGGCCGCCTCCGCCGCCGCCGGCACGGATGCTGACGCCTTCCGGTTCGCCTTGCTCGATGGTGATGCCGTTGAAATCCAACAGATGCAATTCGAACGCGCCCGTGGTTCCCGTGTCCGCGGGGTTGGTGACGCCCGTGAGCTCGCAGCGAATGGTACCGCCCGGGTGCACTGTGCCGTCGCCGGCGCGGACCACGAATGCATAGAGGCCCTTCGCTTTGACGCTCAGCGTGCCGTCGACGCCTGTGCAAGATGTTCCCGTGATGGTCGACAGATCGAAGCCGGTCGGGAAGATGACGCGCAATTGCCCATCCACGGGCCAATCGTTGCTGGTCGTGAATTTGAACTCCGCACTGGTCAAGCTGGATGGCTTGCGGGGAGACACCTTTGCCGACACGTCCGTCATCTCCGCGTACAGATATTCCGGGCTGTCGGTGGCGCTTTCGACGGTCACGTCGCCGCTGGACAGGGTTTCGATGGCAAACGTTCCGGTTGCGCCCACATCCGACGGATTGGTGACATCGCTGACGGAGCACGTGAGGGCGCCGGCAGCTGTTCCGGTTCCATCGTTTTGACGCGTGATGGTCAGCGTCGTGCCGCTGACGGCGGATTGGGTGGTTCCATCGAAGCTGGTGCAGGATCCCGTCGCTGCGCTCAAATCAAAGCCGGCGGGGAAGACGAATTTCACTTTGCCGTCTGCATCGACGGGGCTACCCGTGGTGAAGGTGACCGTGACAGATCCTGTAGCATGGGTTGCCCTATCGGAGAGCTCGAAGTTGACGGGCGAGATGGTTCCCGTGGCAATCGTGGCGCCGGCGACGGATGCGTCCTGGTCGATGGTGACCTCGGTCGACGTTTGCGTCGTGATGGACGTGGTCCCCGTGGCGCCGACGGTGCTTGGGTTCACGATGTCGGGCACCGTGCAGGATTGGGCTCCCGTTGCTGCCGTGCCACCCGATCGCGTGAGGGTCAACGTTTGGCTGGCCAGATTCGCGTTGATGCTGCCATCCATGGTGCACGTGACGGTGCCGCTGCCGGTGAGGTCGTAGTCGCTGGGCAAGACAATCGTGAGTTTGCCATCGGCGGGAATGGGGTTGTCTGGGGTGAAGGAAATCGTCAGGTCGGTGGTGCTGGTTGGCGTCAAAACCTCCGGTGCCACGGATGCGGAGGACAAGCTACCTGCCGTCATCGTGGGGCCGGATGCACCCAACGCGCCATCCGTCGTGTCGCCGTCCGCGTCGGTCGTCTTGATGTCGAACGTCGCGGTTTGGCCGCTGACTGCGGGATTCTTGATGTTCGTAACGTCGCAGGAGATGGCGCCGGCCGAAGCAAGCGTTCCCGTGCCGTCGCGCGTGATGCTCAACGTTTGGCCGC
>JBMZJT010000026.1:0-24178 GCA_049617695.1 Thermoplasmatota archaeon
CCAACCCCATCACGCCCAACTTCATGGAGCCCGATGTGCTGGTCGTCACCGACCCCCTGGGCGACGCCCAGGCCATCCGCGAAGCCAAGAACATCGGCATCCCGATCCTCGGCTTCTGTGACTCCAACAACGAGACCAAGGACCTCGACCATGTCATCCCCGGCAACAACAAGGGCCGCCGCAGCCTCGCGCTGCTTTACTGGCTCCTGTGCCGTGAGATCCTCGTGGCGCGCGGTCAGGACGTCTCCGGCTTCGAACTGACCGTGGACGACTTCGAGGCGAGTCTCTAATGGAGCTCCCCCTCATCGTTCCCGTGCTGGCGGCCCTGCTGGGTCTGCTGGCTGCTGCGGTCCTGAGCCGCGCCGTCCTGTCGGCTGAGCCCGGCACGAAGCGCATGCAGGAAATCAGCGACGCCGTCAAGGACGGTGCCATGGCGTTCATGAACCGCCAATACAAGACCATCGCCGTCGTGGCGGCGGTCATCACGCTCATCCTCGCCATTGTGAGCATGACCGTGGGCAACACGGAGGAAGAACCCTGGACCTGGATCACCATCGGCTTCGTCGTCGGTGCCCTGTTCAGTGCCGCCTCCGGTTACATCGGCATGAACATCGCCGTGCGCGCAAACGTGCGCGTCGCCAACGCGGCCCAGAAGGGCCTCAAGGGCGGCCTGGACATCGCCTTCAAGGGCGGCGCCGTCAGCGGCCTGGCCGTCGCCGGTCTGGCCCTGCTGGGTGTGGCTGGCTTCTACTACTACTTCGCTGAAGTCGCCGAGATGGCCAACCCCGTTGCGCCCCTCGTCGGTTACGCGTTTGGTGCCAGCCTGATCAGCCTGTTCGCTCGCGTCGGTGGCGGCATCTACACCAAGGCCGCCGACGTCGGCGCTGACTTGGTCGGTAAGGTCGAAGCCGGCATCCCCGAGGACGACCCCCGCAACCCCGCCGTCATCGCTGACAACGTCGGTGACAACGTCGGTGACTGCGCCGGTATGGGCGCTGACCTGTTCGAGACCTACGCCGTGACCGTCGTCGCGGCTGTGTTCCTGGGCTTCCTGCTGCCTGGCAGCATCACCAGCGAACTGGTCACCTACCCGCTGTTCCTTGGCGCCTTCGCCATGATCAGCAGCATCATCGGTGTCTACTTCGTGAAGCTCGGCAAGGACGAGAACATCATGAAGGCCCTGTACCGCGGTGTCTACGCCAGCGTCATCGTCAGCGCCATTGGCTTCTGGTGGCTCACCACCAACATGCTGCAAGGCTTCGACTTCGCGGCCTACGGCATCACTGGCCTCGCCGGTCGTGAAGTGACCGCCTCCGGTCTGTTCTTCGCCAGCCTCATCGGTCTGCTGGTCACCCTCCTGATGATGTTCATCACGGAGTACTACACCAGCACGGAATACCGCCCCGTCAAGGCTACCGCCAAGGCGAGCGAAACCGGCGCCGCCACGAACATCATCAGCGGCCTGGCCGTCGGCATGGAGAGCACCTTCGCGCCCGTCGTCGTCATCGCCATTGCCATGTTCGGTGCCTACGCCTTTGCCGGTCTCTACGGCATCGCCATCGCGGCTGTTGCCATGCTCGGCATCACCGGCATGGTCGTGGCCATGGACACCTACGGTCCTATCACTGACAACGCTGGTGGCATCGCGGAGATGGCCGAACTGGACGAATCCGTGCGCAAGAACACGGACGCCCTCGACGCCGTCGGCAACACCACCAAGGCCGTCACGAAGGGCTACGCCGTGGGCAGTGCTGCCCTGGCCGCCCTGGCCCTGTTTGCGGACTACACCCACCGCCTGCCTGACAGCGTCGGTAGTTTCGAACTGGACAACCCGCTCGTGCTCATCGGTCTCCTGATCGGTGCCATGCTGCCCTTCCTGTTCAGCGCCTTCCTGATGAATGCCGTCGGCAAGGCCGCCGGCAGTGTCATCGACGAAGTGCGCCGCCAATTCCGGGACATCCCCGGCATCATGGACGGCACTGGCAAGCCCGAGTACGGCGTCTGCGTGGACATCGTCACCAAGGCCGCCCTGAAGCAAATGGTCGTGCCCGGCGTCATCAGTGTCGCCGCGCCTCTGATCGTCGGCTTCCTGTTCGGTCCCCTGGCCCTCGGTGGCCTGCTCATCGGTGTGCTGGCTGGTGGCCTGATGATGGCCCTCAGCATGGCCAACGGTGGCGGTGCCTGGGACAACGCCAAGAAGTTCATTGAAGACGGCAACCACGGCGGCAAGGGCACCGAAGCCCACGCTGCAGCCGTCGTCGGTGACACCGTCGGTGACCCGTACAAGGACACCGCCGGTCCGAGCATCAACGCCCTGATCAAGGTCATCAACACGGTGTCCCTGATCTTCGCTGGCCTCATCGCCAGCGTCGGCGGCCTGCTGCTCTAAGGCAACCGAACTGCGCGCACGGCATCCGTCGCTGCGCTCCTCTTCCCCTTTCTCTTCCCTTTGACGCTCGAACTACGAGCGATTTCCTGTTTTGCGCCACCAGCGTCGCTTCGGCTCCGGCGCGGCGGGCGTCCAATCCTCGCCGTCGAGGTATGCATCCAATTGGCCCGCCTTGGCCGCTTGCGCCAGTTCGCTCCATCCGCCAACGAAGCCGCCGTCCAAGAAAATCTGGGGCACCGTCGTGCGCCGGGTTTGGGCGGTGAGTTGCCGAAACGCCTGTGGCTGTTCGTTGGCATCCAAGACCGCGACCTGAAAGTCGCCGCGCTCCTCATGAAGCGCCTTGAGAAAATCCATGGTCTTGGCGCACCACGTACACGTCGGCGTCTTGACCACCAGGAACGTGCTGGGGCCTTCGCTTGGGCGACGCGGCGGCATGGCCTGGGGCCCGGGGGGTGCATCGGGTTCCACGGCGGAGGGTCCGTTGCTGATGCCGGGCAAGTCCACGGTTTCTATGCTGCGTCGTCGGCCTTGAAGGTTGGGCTTGCAGCATGGATGCTGCCAAGGCCTAAGCTCGCTGTCGGGGCCTGCAGCCTTCATGCGTTGCCTCATCGCAGCCTTGTTTGTGGTCGTATTCGCCGGTTGCACCGATGCGCCACCAGGCGTTGCCGAGTTGCCGCAACCGGCCCTCGATCTCGTCGTCATGGATTGGAGCTACGAGGGAGCGACCAGTACGCGGGTTTGCGAGGCCGAAACCCCCGTGTCCCAGTGCGAATCCGTGAAACCCGGCGTCGAGAACCGGCGCCGCATCGACGTGGATGGTCAGCCGCTACGGTTGACCGGCGAATTGGTCATGGAGGGTGCCCTGGCTTCCACGCAAGACGTCCTGATCTTCATGCAGGTCCGCATCGATGGAATCTGGCATGTGGCCAGTGAATCCACCATCGGCTCAGGTGTCGGCCAGATTGCCGTCGACTGGGATCTCTCCTCGATGGAGGGGCCTCTACGCGTCGCCGTGAGCAACCGCGATTATGCGCCTGAACCGGTGTATGCCTACGCCTCCGTCGCGCAGCCGTTCACGTTTACGGGCCAACTGACCTACCAACCGTAGCCCGGCGCGTTCATGAAGCGGCGGCCGGTGGCTGGCATGTGCCTGGCTTCGCCCCTCGAATGGATCACATCGTCGGCAGTGCAACGGTCGCCATTGCCGGCAAAGTCGCCGAAATGAAGGCCGCAGGCCACGATGTCATCGGCTTCAGTGTGGGCGAACCGGACTTTGATACGCCTGAGCATGTCAAGCAAGCCGCCAAGGACGCGCTGGATGCCGGGCACACCAAGTACACGCCGGGGCCAGGCATCATGCCCCTGCGCGAAGCCATCGCGGACTACCACCGCACCACGAATCAGATTCCCTGCGAGGCAAAACACGTCATCGCCACGCCGACGAAACAAGCCGTCGCCATGACGTTCTTGGCACTGGCGGGGCAGGGCGACGAGATCATCATGCCAGATCCGGCGTGGGTCAGCTACGAGCCCATTACGCGCTGGGCCGAAGCGACGCCCGTGCCGGTGTCCTGCGCCCTCGAAGATGGCTTCAAAATGCGCGCGGACGACGTGGCCGAGGCCATCACGAGCAAGTCGAAAATGATCCTGCTCAACAGCCCCAGCAACCCAACCGGCGCCGTCAACGACCCCGCCGACATTCGGGGCATCGTCGAACTCGCCATTGACCATGATCTTTGGATCGTGACGGACGAAATCTACCAGCAACTCATCTACGATGGTGACCACCTGAGTCCCGCCAGCTTGCCGGATGCCTTCGAGCGTACCGTCACCATTGACGGCTTGAGCAAGAGCTTCGCGATGACGGGCTGGCGCACGGGTTGGCTCGTGGCACCGCAGCCCGCGTTTGCGCAAATCAACAAGCTGCAAAGCCACAGCGTCACGATGGTTACCAGCTTCGCCCAATACGGAGCCTTGGCTGCCTTGACGGGGCCACAAGACAGCGTCACCACCATGCGCGAAGCGTTTCGAGAGCGTCGCCAAGTCATGGTGGATGGGCTCAACGCCTTGCCTGGCGTGAGTTGTCCCATGCCGGATGGTGCCTTCTACGCGTTCCCGAAATTCGACACGGACGACGACGAAGCGCTGTGCATGCGGCTCATCGAAGAAGCCCACGTCGCCCCGACGCCGGGAAGTGCCTTCGGCAACGGCGGGAAGGGCTGCCTCCGGTTCAGCTATGCAACGAGCACCGAGCGCATCCGGGAAGGCCTGGCTCGAATCGAGAAGGTGCTCTAGCCGTACAGGGTCTCGCGCAATTGGTACTGGGCTTCTAGGTAGGCTCGGGCGTCCGGCGACTTGTCCGGTTGCAGATCGCCGAGCAAGTGCGCCGTCGTGGCGTCCGTCACGGTGGCGTCATAGAAGCCCCAGCCCCATTGGGTGTACGGGGCGACCGGATTGACCGGCACGATACCGCCATTGGGGTACTGGGGCGTCGGGTCATAGGTCGCCGTGATTTCCATGGCGTCGCGCAGGTCGGCAACAGACACGTCAAGCAGGGGGTCGATGATGCCATCCACGACGCTGCCCGTATAGCCACTTTCCAGGCGTAGATTGAGGATGACTTTGCTCAAGGCGCCCGCGACGGTCGGAGCGCTGAAACTGGTGCCACAGTAGGAACTGCGCATGGTTTCGATGCTGCGCGTCTGCGCCGTGGGGCGGCAGTAGTAGCTGACAACGTCCATGTCCTTGTACGCCAGGGGTTCTTGCGTGTCATCCGCAAATCCGCCGCCGACACTGATGGCATCGGGGTGGCCGCTCCAGCAGTCAGCCAGGACGGTAAGCCCCGGCTCATTGCCACTGCTCTTGACATAGACGATGTCCTCGGGCACGTCCCATGGGCAGAGGCCCAGGACGAAGGCCGGCGTCCAGCCGACGAGGCCGACGACGGGGGCGCTGGGGCCCCAGCTGACGCTGTACACGTCGACGGGGATTTTCTTGCTCATGAAGGTGGAGATGTCCGGATCGTACTCCTTGAACGCAATGAGGGCGTCTGGATTCTCCATGATGACGCTGCTCGTGGTCCCGGTGCCGTGCATGTGGCTGTCGTCCAGGATGCAGATGTCGCCATTGTCGGGGTCGTAGTAGTCGTCGCAGTGGACGGCCACGAACGAAGTGCCCGGAATCCAGTACCAGTCGCCGGGGCGAATGGCTTCCCATTTGGCTTTGTCTGCTTGGAAGGCCGTCTGGTAGTCCTGGGCGTCGAGGGTCAGCTCAAGCGCCGGAATGTCGCAGGGAAAGTCCTCGATGTAGGTGCATGGATGGGACATCAAATCCGGCCGGCGGTACAATTCATGGTACGGGTTGATGCCGCTGTCGGGGACGGCCACGATGACGTGTGGCACGAAGCCGGTCTCAATTTCTGGAATCGCGACGTCGATGGAGACCTCTTCAATGCCTTCGTCGCCCGTGGCGCGCAGGGTCACGGTGTAGGTGCCTGCTCGGGCATACGTATGCGTCGGCGTGTGGTCGTTGCTGCGTTCGCCATCCCCGAAGGACCAGGCGACAAGTTCCGGCTCTTGGTCCCAGGCGTAGCTGAAGGCGATGACGTTGGCTTCCTGTTGCAGCACGATGGCCAGCGGTGCGCCGGTGGCCGTCGTCGGGGCGGGGGCTTCGGGTTCCGGTTGACTGGGTTGGCCGGTTGGTTCGGCGTCCCGCTGAATCTGCTCTGCACTTTGCAGCACCGAAATCGTCGATTCGGCTTGGTTGAGTCCCGTGGCCGTGCTGCGGACTTGCACGACGACGTCGTACGTCCCGGCGGCCTCGAAAACATGGACCGGCCGTTGGGTTTCGACAATCCGCTCACCGATTTTCCAGACGACCGATTCCAGGCGGTCGCCGGAGACGGGGCTGGTTGCTTGTACGCTGAAGGTCACATCCTGGCCCGTCAAGGGCGTCTGCGGCGTCCAGGAGATCTGCATCTCCAGTTCCTGGGGCCCGGGGTCTCCGCCGTTACTTACGCATCCGGCAAAGGCCAACGTGAGCAACATCCACGTCCAGCGCACAAGTGTTGGGGTCTTTCGAGTTGCTTAACCTTTGTCGTGAGTGCGTGTTCCCAGAAGGACACTGGCCGTAACGCCGCCGACGGCCAGGTCGTAATTGTAGGTCAAGCCGCGCCATAAGACGACGAATAGCGGGGACAGATTCGGCGCAAGTGGGGTGAGCAATGCCAACGCCGCCACTTCTGCGACGCCCGTGCCGCCGGGGGTCAAGGGAATGTTGGCGACCATGGTCAACACGATGCCCACGAAGAAGACGCTCCAGTAAGGGACGTCATGGCCAAATGCGCGCAGCAGCACCCAAATGGCGCCGTATTCGACGACCCAGTTGAGGAGCGTCAAGGCGAGCGCCATGACGGCGAGCGCGGGGCGGCGGCCCAGCACATCGACCATGCCGGCGCGGGCCTGTTCCAAGAACCGGTGGACGTGTTCCTGGATGGCTGGCGCATCTCTGCGCACGAGGTGGCAAGCACGCGCTACAATCCGCTCGACGAACCTGGACGTGCGTTGCGGGGCCCACAGAAACGTCGCAAGGAGAACCAGAAACAGGCCAAGCATGATGGAGCCGGCCAAGGCAAATCCGCGCGCCGCTGCGGCCTCAGCGCCAAACAGGGGCGGTAGCAGGACGACAGCGACCAAGCCCAGTAGCATGAAGAACACCAGGTCCGCGGCTCGATCTGCGACCAGGAGTCGTCCGGCAGGTCCCGCGCGGACGCGTTTGAGCAGCAAAGCCAGTTTGAGGCCCTCCCCACCAATCCGGCCAGGTGTCACGGCGCCACCGAACACGCCGGCGGTGATGATGGCCCACGATTGCATCGGTCCCATGGGCACCTTGGCGGCTTGCGCAATGATGGTGAACCGTGCGGCCCAGAACAGATGTGCCGCCACGTGCAGGCTCAACGCCAGCGGGATGATGCGCCAATCAATCTGGCGCACCGCGTCGCGTAGGTTGTCCTCGCGTGCGCTGGCAAGCACGAGAAACAACGCGGTGACGAAAACCACACTGGCGATGGCCGCGGGCACCAGCCGACGGTAGCGGCTCGTGTCCGGGGCATCGGACACGGGCACCTACCCGCCGCCCCCAAGGCACTGCGTGCCTCGGCGTCTCCCTCGCTGCGCTCGGGCGCCGTTTGATCCCTGCGGGCTCAAACGCCGAATTTGCCAGCCAGGCGACTGCCTTCCGGCCAGCCGGCGCTGGAGGCTTGGTCCTCTTCACCGGGGCGGATGGCATCCGTGGGGCAGGCATCGAAGCAGGCGCCATCCGCGATGCACAGATCGCGATCCACGCGGGCCACATCGGTCACGATGGCAGCTTCCGTGGGGCAGGCGCTCTCACAGCCATTGCAGACAATGCAGTCTGCGGCGAGCACCCAGGCCTTCTCGGCTTCGGGCGTGTTCTCGGCTTGCTCCTTGATGGCTTCGATGTCGAGGCCACTGGACTTGCCGCCGGCGTCGGCGGTTTCCTCAACCACTTCTTCAACGATTTCGACGGCCTTGACGTCCAGTTCGACGCCTTCGTTGGCCACGGCGCGGCGGAAGCTGTCCAAGACCTGCATGATCTCGGGGTATTCCTTGGCCACGGCGGCCTCTTCTTCCGTCGGGTCGGCGACGTCGAGGATCGGCTTCAAGGCCCATGGGTCGGTGATCTTGCCTTGGACGTACGCCTTGGCCAGGACCATCTTGCCACGGACCGTTTGGCTCATCGGCAAGTCGCCAGGGTTGGCGATGGCTTGCAGGCTGGGCAAGTCGCAGCCCCAGATCAGCTCCGAGTGCAGGCCGAGGGCGCCTTCGCCGCGGGCCATGTCGCCGGCGACTTCTGCGGCGTGGACGCCGAGGGTCTTGTGGCGTTGGTAGCGGCGCGTCATGAAGCCCGACGCGAGGCGCGGGCGCTGGAGCATGGGGTTGCCGGCGGCCAGCTGGAAACCGAGGCTTGGGGCTGGCGTCGGCGCGAGGACCGGCATCTTCCAGACGAATTCAGGAATCGGCGCGGGCAAGGGGAACACCATGCCCGGGTTCATGATTTGGCGGGGGTCAGACTGCTTCTTGAGGTTCTTCAGCTTGCGGTAGCGCAGCTTGCCAAAGACGCTCTTGGCCTCCCATTGCAGCCACACGCCAGGGTGGTAGGCGCTGCCGCCGAGGCGCTTGGCCAGGCTGACAATCCATGCGCTCGTGCCCCAACCCAGCGGGTACGTGGGGCGGCGCTCGTCGTCCAACGTGTAGATGAAGAAGTAAACGCGGCCGTCGTCGGTGACGTGGCCTTCCACGGCGAGGTCTTGGACGTCGGTCTTCTGGCCCAGGAGGCTCAGGTAGTCCTTGACGCGGTCCAAGGGCACGAAGCTCTCGCCGGCGACGAGGCTCGGGCCGAGGCGCTTGGCGCGGATGGGGAAGAAGCGCTCGCTCCATTCCTCGTCGGCCAGCTTGTCGTCCTCAACGGCGCCGTGGTGGCGGTCGGCCATGCGCTCGACGGCTTCTCGGTGGGCGTTGGCGTCCGCTTCGGCAAAGCACAGGCTGACGCCGAACTTGCCAGCGAGCGGGTTCTTGCGGGCCTTGGTGGCCTCGCCGCGCAGGGCGTAGAAGTCGCCATTGTGGAACATGGCGTGCTTGAGGGGGAACGTCGCCGTGGCTTCGTTCAGGAAGGCCTGCAAGTGGCGCAGGCGCTGGAAGGTCGCCAGGATGGGACGGTCCTTCTTGGCTTCCTGAACCTTGAGGGTGATCTTCGTGATGACGCCCGTGCTGCCGCCGAGGCCCAGGTAGAAGTCGCGGGTTTCCTTGTCGCGGGCGCGGAAGGTTTCGCCGTTGGGCTCGACGCCTTCGATGTCCAGCACGTGCTTGCCGATGTTGCCATTGGCGGTGCTGCCGATGCCGTGTCCGTCCATGGCGACGAAGCCGCCGATGGTGGCGCTCAGGGCACTGGTGGGGTAGCAGGGCAGTTCGAGGCCCACTTCGTTGAGTTTGGCCTGCAAGTCGGCAACGACCATGCCAGCGTCCACCGTGACGGTGAGGTTGGCTTCGTCGATGACGGCTTCCTTGCGCATGCCGGTCAAGTCCAGCACGACGCCAGCGCGCTTGGGCACGGCGCCACCGAGGGCGCTGGTGGCTGCGGCGCGGGGCGTGATGGGGATGCGGCGCTTGTTGCAGAACTGCACCACGGTCATGACGTCCTGGATGCTCTTGCAGCGCGCGACGGCATCGGCCTTGCGCTTGACGAGCAAGTCGATCACGGCAGGAGGTGCGCCGATGTCGGTGCTGTACACCAACAGGTCCGCCTCGCTGGTGAGGACGTTCTCGCGCCCCATGCGGGCGACGAGTTGTTCCAGGTCGTGCTGCTTGATGGCCATGGCCATCGCTGGCCACGGCCGGCCTTTTGAAAGACCTTCGTCCGTTCTCCTTAGGCCAGCATGGTCTGGACGGTGTCCGTCATGCCGTAGTGCAAGTGGAGGAATGTCTCCATGCGGAAGTCGATATGGGGGGCCATGTTGTCCTTGGCAAATCGCACATCGACATGGATGCGCGTGCTGTCTTCCAGGAGGTCGCCTGGGATGGTGGCTTGCATCATGCGGCCGCCGCGGGGGTAGATTTCTTCGTCATCCACGGTGAGCAGCGGCGCCAATTCGCGGCCCTCTTGATCGCTAAGTTGGATTTCGAGGTGGGTTTCCAGGTCGACGAAGACGCGGGGGTCCCAGACGGCGAGGAAGCTGATGGCGACGGGCTTCTCTTCGCGCAGGTTGGTGCGCCACATGCAGGATTCGCAGACGGCGCCGGGTTCCGCGATTTGTTCCACGGCGCGGTGGGTCAACTTGGCGACGTAGGGCTGCGCGGGGGGCAGGTTCCACACTTGGAGGATGATTTGGCTGATTTCCTGGGCTTCGACCACGACGAGGTCCCGGTCGCTGCCTTGCGGCGTGCTCACGGCGACGGTGTGGATGCCGGGAGGGACGTCGAGGAAACTGAAGCCGCCCAGGTCATTGGTGGTTGTCCAGCGGTCCATTTCGACGAGGTGAACATCGACGTTGCCCCAAGGGCCGAGCATGTGGTCGATGACCGCGCCGTCGATGCGTCCCACTTCTGGTGGCAGCGGCTCAGGGCTACTGGCGCAACCGGCAAGGGCCGCCACGAGGAGCATCGTGCAGACGACCCGAAGCATTGGGCAATCAGGCCTTTGCAGTCTATATTGACGTTATGGACGGGGAACTGAACTCCCGTTGGCGCGAAGCAAGCCGTGGTTCGCCTTCAAACCTTGAAACGGTCGAAGAAGCCCTTCTTGCCGTTGTCCGCCGGCGTGTCGAGTTCCTCGGCCAACTGCATCATCAATGCCTTGGCGTTGCTGTTGAGTTTCTGCGGGATGTCCACGCGGACGCGGACCATCAAGTCGCCACGACCGGCGCCGCGCAGGTACGGCAAACCCCGGCCTTTGATGCGCAGCACTTCGCCGGATTGCGTGCCGGAGGGGACCTCGAAATCGACGTCGCCATCCAGCGCAGGCACCGTGAAGCGAGCGCCGAGCACGGCTTGCGGGATGCTGACGGCGTGCTCCATCAACAAATCGGCGCCGTCTCGGTGGAATCGCTCATGGTCGCGGACGCGGATTTCAATGAACAAGTCGCCGTGTGGGCCGCCGAGGCCGCCGACTTCGCCGCCGCCGGCCACGCGGATGCGCATGCCGTCCTCAATGCCCTTGGGGACCTTGATGCGGGCCTGCTTCCGGGCGCGCTCGTGGCCGCTGCCACCGCATTGGTGGCAGGGATCGCTCAAGGTTTCCCCTTGACCGCCACAGTCCGGGCACGCCACGATTTGGTTCATGACGCCAAAGGGCGTGCGTTGCTGAACTTGGACGCGGCCCTGGCCGCCGCAGCGGCCGCAGGGCTTGGCGCCCGTGCCCGGTTCGCCGCGTTCGCCCTTGCAGCGGCCGCAGTTGTCCAGGCGGTTGTAATCGACTTCAACTTCGGTGCCTTCCAGGACATCGTCGAGGTCGATGACTTGACTGATTTGCATGTCGCGGCCGCGGGTCGGGCCTTGGCGACCACCGCCGCCAAAGAACATGTCAAAGATGTTGCCAAAACCGCCGCCGGCGCCCCCGAAGATGTCGCCGAAGTTGACGTTGCCAAAGATGTCCTCTGACGTGTATTGTTGGTCGATGCCGGCGTGGCCAAATTGATCGTAGCGGGCGCGCTTCTCGTCATCCGAAAGCACCGCGTAGGCCTCGCTGACCTCCTTGAAGGTCTCCTCCGCGCCCGGATCTTGGTTCCGGTCGGGGTGGTACTTGATGGCGAGCTTGCGGTACGCCTTCTTGATGGCCTGTGCATCAGCGCCCTTCTCCACGCCGAGGACCTCGTAGTAGTCCCGTTTGCCTGCCATCGGCCCGGCCACAGGGAGGCCATATTTGAGCCGAAGGGCGCGGGGGCCGGTTTGGACCCTTGGGACAGGAGAAATACCACAAAATCCATCAAGTCTGGAATCCAACCTAGGAGGGCGCAGCTTCGTGCTGGGCCTCCATGACCTGGGAGAGACACGCGGCATACTCGTGTCCTGCCATGAGGCAAGTGAACCGGAGGCCGACCGCTTGCGGTCGGTGAGGGGAACAACCCAGGTCGCCGTGACGGAGACGTCCGGCGGGCGAAGGCCATGGAGCCGTGACCAAGCCCCTTGCCGCAGGGGACGGGTCACTTGACCTTGCGATGCCTTTTTTCAGGCCAACCAGTGGCCGCCGCATGGCCACCATCGGCAAAGGTGTCTACGCGCAAGCTGTTCACGACTTCTTTGATGGCGTGCGCAGCTACGATGTCGCCCGTGCGGTGAGCGTGCTGGCAGACGACGCGGACTTCCAGAGCCCCTGGGGCACCGTCCGCGGGAAGGCGGCCATTGAAGAGATTTTGACCAAGTTGGTCGAACCGAGCATGGAGCGCCCCAGCTTCACGATCGGCGACATTTCTGGTGACGGCCACGTCACCACCTTGAAGGTCAGCATGAGTGGCCGCTTCGGCAAGGCTCCCGTGCGCCAGACGTGGAAGGTGCTGCACTTGCATGGCACCGTTCACCACATCGTCATTCAGTAAGCGCCACGCTGGGCTGGAAAGGGAGTCCCGGTCCCATGGTCAGTGGAAACCGGGCCTCCATCCGGAACAAGGGTGTGGGTCGAATGCGGACCGGACGGAGGGCCCCGCGAACGAGGCTGAATCAAAGACCTCCGGGCCTCTTACTAAAGGAACGTGGTGGGAAAATGGAAAATTGGTCGTGTCAATGAAACTCAGTCTTTGAGGACTTTGTACAAGACAGCGCCCGCGACGGCGGCGGTCACGATGGCGCCGCCGGCGATGAGGATTCGTTTGTCCGCCTTGGCCAGCGCGGCTTCTGCGTGGGCGACCAATTTGGCGGATTCCTCGAGGGCAGCGGCGCCCAGGACGGCCGCTTCGTGCTTGTAGTGGGCGATGCGTCGCTCAACATCTGCGCGGCTCATGGCCTTCGAAACGGCGTCCTGGTCCTTAGAACAGTCGGTGCGTGAGGTGCCAGATGGTTCCTCCTTGTCCGGCACCGCGCAAGCGCGCTACCATCACCCAGGCCTTCGCGTGCTCAGTCCTTCTTGGGTTCTTCCTCGAAGGCGCCTTCGACGGTGTCGTCGCCATCGTCGCCTTCGCCGGAGGCCTCGGCTGCCGCGGCCGCTTCCTGGTACATCGCCATGATGGCGGGTTCCATGGTCTTGGCGAGCTTCTCCATTTGGGTGTTCAGCTCGTCCGCGGTGACGCCTTCCTTCTGAAGCAGCTCTTCGAGTTCCTTGACGTCGGCTTCGATGCCGTCCTTGTGCTCGCCGAGCTTTTCGCCATTTTCTTCGAGGAGCTTCTTGGCTTGGAAGACGGACTGGTCGGCTTGGTTGCGCGCTTCGACCATGGCCTTGCGCTGCTCGTCTTCGGCAGCGTGGGCTTCGGCGTCGGCCTTCATGCGTTCGACTTCGTCGTCATCCAGCTTGCTGGAGCCGCTGATGGTGATCTTCTGTTCCTTGCCGGTGCCCTTGTCGGTGGCGGTCACGTGCAAGATGCCGTTGCTATCCACGTCGAAGGTGACTTCGATCTGCGGCACGCCGCGGGGGGCGGGCGGGATGCCGTCGAGGATGAACTTCCCGAGGCTCTTGTTGTCCGCTGCCATGGGGCGTTCGCCCTGCAGGACGTGGATTTCGACCTGGTTCTGGTTGTCCGCGGCCGTGCTGAAAATCTGGCTCTTCTTGTGGGGGATCGTCGTGTTACGGGCGATCAGCTCGGTGCGCACGCCGCCCATGGTCTCGATGCCCAGGGTCAGGGGCGTGACGTCGAGCAGGAGGATTTCCTTGTCCACTTCGCCGGTCATGACGCCGGCTTGAATCGCGGCGCCCATGGCGACGCACTGCATCGGGTCCACGCCGCGCACGGGGTCCTTCTGGAAGACTTCCTTGACGAACTTCTGGACCATCGGAATGCGGGTCGGGCCGCCCACGAGGATGACCTTGTCAATGTCGCTGGCTTGTAGGCCGGCGTCCTTCATGGCGCCCTCGCATGCAACGCGGGTGCGCTCGACGATGGGGCCAATCAGCTCTTCGAGCTTGGCGCGGTTGAGCGTCGTCTCAAAGTGCTGCGGGCCGGCGTCGCTCATGCTCAGGAAGGGCAGGCTGATGGTGCTCTGGGTCATGCCGGAGAGCTCCATCTTGGCGCGCTCGGCGGCGTCGCGCAGGCGCTGCACGGCGGCGCGGTCCTTGCGCACATCGATGCCGGATTGGTCCTGGAACTTCTTGGCCAGGTATTCGATGATGGCGTCGTCCATGTCGGTGCCGCCGAGGTGGGTGTCACCGTTGGTGCTCAGCACTTCGAAGACGCCGTCGCCCATCTCCATGATGGTGATGTCGAAGGTGCCGCCGCCCAAGTCGTAAACGGCGATCTTCTGGTCATCTTCACCGGACTTTTCCAGGCCGTAGGCGAAAGCGGCTGCCGTCGGCTCGTTGACGAGGCGCTCGACTTTGAGGCCGGCGATCTTGCCCGCGTCCTTGGTGGCTTGGCGCTGGTCGTCGTCGAAGTAGGCGGGCACCGTGATGACGGCGCCGTCGACGGGTTCGCCCAGGAAGTTCTCGGCGTCGGCCTTGATCTTGCGCAGGATCATCGCCGAAATTTCTTGCGGCGTGTAGTCCTTGTCGTCGATCTGGACCTTGTAGTCGAGGCCCATCTTGCGCTTGATGCGAAGGATGGTGCGTTCGGGGTTCGTGACGGCTTGGCGCTTGGCGGCGTCACCGATGAGGGTCTCGCCGTCCTTGCTGAAGGCCACCACGCTGGGGAAGTTCTTGCCGCCGTAGACGTTGCCTTCGGCGGAGGGGATGATCTTGGGGGCGCCGCCTTCCATGACGGCTGCTTCACTGTTGGTGGTTCCGAGGTCGATGCCGATGATGCGTCCCATTTGGTTCACCTGTTGAGTTCGCCGTATTTGCGCTTCTACAAAAGGATATCGTCGATGGACTCGGTGGGCACTCGCCAGGTTTCCACAGGAACTCCTACGGTTTGTCAAGCGCCTATTGGGCGCTGACGCTCCACAGAAGGGATGCGTCAGCGCCGCAAGGCTTGGCCGTGCTAGACGTCCGGGACGGTGGGGGCGCCGTCTTCGATGAAGAGCCAGCCGTCTTGGGGCAGGAACTTGTGGAAGACGTGCGTGAACACCTGGAACTTCTGATCCACCGTGAGGCCGAAGCCCTTGGCGCACATGGTGCCGCCGTGGACCGGGTTGGGGATGTCACAGACTTCCACCGGAGGCGTCGTGGCTTCGTGCTCCATGTTGAAGACACGTTGCTGCATGAAACCGGAGGTGTCCATGCCGGCGGCGGCGATGGTCGCGTTGTCGGCCTGCAGGATGAGTGGGCTCACACCGTTGACGCTGCCGATGTCTTCGCCGTCGGTGGGGCTGACTTCGGCGGTCAATTGCAGGAAGTCGCCGGCGGGCTGGGTGCTGCGCCAGACCATTTCGGCTTGGATGAAGTCCGGGTACAGGCCGATGTCGAAGCCGGCAATGAATTCATCATCCGTCAGGGGGGGTTGCCCGGCCAGATCGGTCACGATGTTCAGGGCGCCGCACACGGCGACGCGGTAAGCCGGGGTGCTGGCGGAGCAGGCGATGAAGCCGTTGAAGGTCAGGGCCTCCACGTAGGGGAGCTCACTGAAGTCAGGCGTCAATTGGACCTTGACAATGGGTGGCGTGTTGATGCCCGCTTCCACTTCGACTTGGACACTGACGGCTTCGAAGCCAATGGCGTCGATGTTCATCGTGTGGAATCCAGGTTCCACGTCGCCAAAGCCGAAGCCGCCGTCTTCGCTGCTTTCAGTGCTGCGACCGTTTTCGGCAAGCACGATGGTCGCGCCGCCGACGGGCACGATGGCTTCGTCGACGATGACGCCGCGGATGACGCCGCTGTCTTCATCGGCTTGCAGATCCAGGTTCTCCAGGCTTTCGGGGCCTTCTGGTTCCTCTTGGGGCAATTCTTCGGCACAGCCGGCAAGCATCGTGGCAGCCAGGACCGCAATCAGTCCGAGCACATTCATTCGACCCACATGGGCCGTTTCCTAGCTATAGTCAAAAACCTTGTTGGCGATTTCACGCAGCTTCAGGCGCCACAGCAACCTTCGCGTACCGGAGCACACGGTCGCCGAGACGGTAGCCGTTGCGCACGACGCGGCTGATGTGGCCGGGCTCGACGCCGTCGGCTGCGGCTTCTTCCACGGCTTCATGTTGGCTCTTGTCGAAGGGTTCTCCGACCTTGCCGATGGTTTGGACACCTTCGCTTTCCAGGAGGCGGTCGAATTCACGGACGATCATTTTGACGCCCTCCGCAAGCGGCCCGGGCTCCTTTTCGGCCTCGATGACGGCCATTTGGCCAAATTCGTAGACTTGCAGGAAGCCTTCCACGACGCGGGCCTTGACGCGTTCGCGCTCCAGAGCGGCATCGCGCGCATGGCGCTTGACGAGGTTGTCATAGTCGGCGCGGGCGCGCAGCAGGCGGTCTTTGAGCTCCGCCACTTCGGCTTGCAGGGCTTCTTCGGCAGTCAACTCGGGCGCCGCATCAGGGGTGCGCTCTTCGGCTGCATCCACGGTTTCGACGGGCGTTTCCACGCCTTCGTCGGGGGTCGAATCGGCCGCGTCATTCGGAGTCATGAGGCCGCCGAGCCAAGCACGATTTGAAAACGAAACGGCGCCGGCCGCGCCCCGTCACCAACCATCAAGTAGCGGTCGCCGGGTCGCCGCGCATGGAAGGCAAGACGCTGACGTGGAGCATGCCAGACCAGGATGGCAACACGGTTTCCTCCGAGGACCTCAAGGGCACGCCCTACGTGCTGTACTTCTATCCCAAGGACGACACGCCAGGCTGCACCAAGGAAGCCTGCGGCATCCGCGACGCGTGGAGCGACTTCGAAGCCGCCGGCCTGAAGGTCTTCGGTGTCAGCAAAGACGACGCGGCCAAGCACCAGAAATTCATCGCCAAGTACGAACTGCCCTTCACCCTCCTGACCGCCACGGAGGAAGAATTGGAGGCTCTGGGCGTCTGGAAGCTCAAGAAAATGTACGGTCGAGAATACCACGGCATCAGCCGCGAGACCTACCTCGTTGGCGCCGACGGCACCGTCCTGAAGCACTACCCCAAGGTCAAGGTCGCCGAGCACGGCGAAACGCTCCTGGCAGACTTCAAGGAACTCGCTTGAGAGTCGAATCCTTCGAGGCGCGCCGATGCTGCGTGCGCCGCCACGCGGGCGGACTTGCCACCGTTGATGAGACGCGCCGTCCCATGTACCAGCACATGATCAGCAACGAGCTCGTCGGCGGCGCCAGCATGGTTCGCTTCGATGGCGCCTACGATGACGGGGCCGACGTGGACGTTCTGATTGGCGCCACGTGCGGCTTCGACGGCGACGACGTCGTCACCGTGGACGAACTCCCGGAAGGTGACTATGCCGTCCAGGATTACGAAGGCCCTGAAGCGGGCGTTGAAGCCGCGCGCTTGGCGTTTCTGGATGCCGTCCGCGCCGCAGGCCACGAGCCCCTGGGTCGGCTCGTCCAAGTGCACTTGATGGATGCCATCGAGGGCGAGACGGAGCAACAGTTCCAGGTTCGCATCGCGTAACACCCACACCTTCAAGCGCTCCAGCCGGATGGCCTCCTGTGCTGGGTCTCGGCGATGCCGCTCCCGATTTCGTCCTGCATGATGCGGACGGCCAAGACGTGCGTCTCAGTAGCTTCAGCGGTCAGCCCATCGTGCTGTACTTCTATCCCAAGGATCACACGCCGGGTTGCACCTTGGAGGCCAAGCGTTTTCGTGACGCCTACGAAGACATCGCGGGTCACGGCGGCGTGGTCGTCGGGGTCAGCCTGGATTCTAGCGATAGCCACTGCGAGTTCCAGCAGCGCCACAATCTCCCATTCCACTTGCTGAGCGACCCCGATGGTCGTGTCCATGACTTGTACGAAGCCTGGCGCACGACGCTCCTGGGCAAGCATGCGCTCGCCGTGCGTCGCTGTACATATCTCATCGACGAAGACGGCATCATTCGCAAGGTGTACGGCCGCATCAACGTCGTCACCCATGCCAAGCAAGTCGTCCAAGACCTGGAACGGCTCAAAGCCCAACGGCAATGGGGCAAGAAGGGTGCCAAACCCAAGGATCTACGCCCGTGAAACCCACCGCCCCCACCGTCGACGTCGGCGACGAAGCCCCTGATTTCACCCTCCCAAGCACCCAAGGCGACGACATTCGGCTCTCGGATTACCGCGGCGAGCCCGTCGTGTTGTACTTCTATCCGGAAGACCACACGCCTGGATGTACCCTGGAAGCTCGGGGCTTTCGCAACTACTTCGACGGCATCAGCCTCCACAAGGCCGTCGTGCTGGGCGTCAGCCACGACAATTTCGAGAACCATTGCAGCTTCCGCGACAAGAACGCCTTGCCGTTCGAATTGCTTAGTGACGAAGACGGCGCCGTGCATGACTTGTACGGTGCCTGGCAGAAGAACCTCCTTGGCCAAATCAAGGTCCGCCGCTGCACGTTCGTCATCGACCCCGAAGGCAAGATTGCGAAGGTCTACCCGAAAGTGAATCCCCTGGGCCATCCGCGCCAAGTGGTCGCCGACCTGGAACGACTCGTCAGACGCTGGGAAGCACCGATCTGACCTGCCAGCCTGACGGATCAACCGTCATGCCCAACGGAATGACGCGCACGCCCACGTCGCGGGCTCGTTCCAAGGCCACGGCGTAATCGGGATCGATGTCCCGGGCGACATCAAAGCGGTCGCAGTCGCTGCGGTTGACGAACAACACCACGGCGGCCTCGTGCCCCGCTTCGACCATGGCGGCCAATTCCTCCATGTGCTTGGCGCCGCGTGCCGTCACCGCGTCCGGGAAGGTTGCGATGTGCGGCCCGGGACCGTGGCCTACGGGGTAGCCGGCATGGACTTGCTTGGCGGTCTTCCATTGGCGGCCGTGGGGGGCTTTTGGGGCGTCCGCCGCGCGGGCCAAAGTCGTGTTCTTGACTTCGACGTAGGTCAACCCGGTTTCCGGCGTCCCCAACAGGAGGTCGATGCGGCTGTTCTCGCCGTATTTTTGCTCCGGTCGCAGGCCATCGGCGGCGCTCAATCCGGGAATTTGATCGGTTTCAATGGCCCAGCGGACCACTTGGTTTGGCCGCGCCGTGTTGCAACCCACCCAGGCGTCCTGCCCGGGGGGGCGCACCAGCTCCCAAGTCCACTGCAACTTGCGCTTGGGGTCGGGCACATGCCGCAGCATCACCTCGCTGCCCGGTTGCGCCATGCCCAGCATCGAACCGCTGTTGGGACAATGGGCCGTCACTTCCTGACCGTCGTCGAATGTCACATGGGCCAAGAACCGCTTTTCGCGCAGGCGCAGGCGACCTGGATGCAGCGGTTCCTCGAAGGGGAATTTCACGTCAGCACCTTGGCCTTGGCTCGGGCAAATTCGTCATCGCTCAGGGCGCCGTTGGCATGCAGTTGGGCGAGCGTCGCCAGTTGGCTCGCCACGTCGTCGGATGTTGTTTCAGACTCCGCATCAGCGTCCGCTTCATCGCCCAGCAAGACACTCGCCATGGCGCTGGCCAGGGCGCCGATGATGCCAATGCCGGTCGCCATCAATACGACCGCCACGAAGCGCCCCATGGTGGTGATGGGCGTGATGTCGCCGTAGCCGACGGTGGTGACCGTGACCACGGCCCACCAGACCGCCTCACTCCACAAGGCCAGGGCGGGGTTGGTATCGCGCTCCAGGCCCCACACGAGGGTGGCGCCGCCGACGGTCAAGATCACGCTGACCACGGCCATTTGGCGCAGGCCTTTGTTGGCAGCGACGCGCTCCCAGAAGCCCATTTGCCGGCCAATGACACCAAAGACGCGCACAATCCGCACGACGCGAAGCAACCGCAAGGCACGCAGGAACGCAGGCACCGGGAACACCAGGGGAATCATGCCCAGCAATTCCCAGGAATGGCGCAGCAGGTAGCGGCCCTTGCCGCGGGCGTCGCTGCGTACCCGCCACGCCCATTCGACGAGGAAGAACGCCACGAGACCCAGGTCGATCCACTCGATGAGCTGTCGCAGGTCCGCGCTTGCGACCGGATCCAGGGCTTCGTACCAGAAGACCAAGGCAATAGAACCCAGCAACATGCTGATCATGAAGAGGTCCCAGGCGCGGGAGCGTTCAACGGCCACGCCCTGGCACCGGCGCCTCCGGCTTAGGGTTGATGCCCCGATGTGCGCGGTGCGGTTTTTCTTGGGCCGGTGGCTGGCGGCGGCATGGACCTGCATGCATTTCGCGAGGAACGCCAACGCAAGACGGACAATCTCCTGAAGGAAGACCACCGGGATCTGAAGCGATTCTTTGCGCTCGACAGTGCCGCGTACCGCGATGGCGCCTTGGATGGCAAGACCAAGGAATTGCTCGGCCTCGTCGCCAGCACGGTGCTGCGCTGCAACGACTGCATCGCCTACCACTGCGACCAAGCCGTCCAAGCGGGCTGGAGCCGCGATGAAATTTTGGATGCCCTCAACGTGGCCCTCGTGGTGGGTGGCAGCATCACCATCCCGCACATCCGCACGGTGTGGGAAGTCGTGGACCAATTGTTTGAGGAAAAGGAGAAGTCCTCCGGCGACGCATGAAGCCTATGCGCGTGCTCGCCGTCCTGTGCCTGCTCCTCTTGACAGGATGCCTTGGACTCGATCCGGGCCGTCAAGACCCGCCGGGCCAGCAGACGACAAGCACGACGTCCACGACGACCGCCCCCGCGCCCACACCTGGGGTGCCCCCTGCCGGCCCCATCGCGCTGCTGCTGGACTTCGAATATACGGGCTGCGAAGGCTTCGAAGCCAACGTGCTCGTGCCAACCGCCGACGCCCAAACCTTGCTGCCGGAAGGATACACTGCAGACGAGTTGCCCGGCGTCGATTCGACGCCCGTGCAATACCGGTTCGTGCAATGTGACTTCCGCACGCCGACGGCGCAGGTCAATCAGACGATCTTTGGCAGCGTCGCCATCGGTCTTGCATCATCCCCGGTCGAAGGGGACGCGTATTTGCTCCAAATGTTGACGCAAGAGGACGTCATGGCCCAATTGTGGACCGCGGCCGGCTATGCTCTGCACACGGGCGTCTGGTCCCGAACGGTCACTGGAGATGCCATGGGAGGTCCGCTGGGGCTCCACGACGTCTCGTTGGGCGACTACCAAGCGCAGGTCGTCGCATCGACCACCGGTTCGGCATCCTCGGGATTCGAGACGTATCTCACCGAGACCGAGCAAGGTCGCCTTGTCTGGACGATGACGGAAACCGTGGAGGCCGAAGCCGTGGCCACAGGATCGTTCACCGCGCCGGAGCCATTGGCGCAGGATGGCACGCAATCGGGTCTGCGGGTGCTGCTCGACGTGAGCTACACCGACATTGATCTCTTCCTGACGCCTTAGGCGACGGTCTGCGAGCGCTCTCGAGTAAATTGGAGCAGGTAGTAGCGTCCGCCGGCGCCGGTGCCGGTGCTGCCACTGAGCTTCCAACCCACGAACGACTGGCCATTGACGACAGCGCCGGTGCTTCCGCCGATGGCGCGGTTGCAGTACGTCACGCCGCTCTGGACGTTGTCGAAGAAGTACGCTTGTTCGTCTTCGTCCTCCGTCATGACGCCGGCCGTGAGGCCGTATTCGACCTGGTTGTACTCGTGGACCGCTTCTTCGAGGCTGTCGACTTCGCAGATGGCCACGAAGGGCATGAAGAATTCCTCGCGGAAGACGCGGTGGTCCTTGGGCAGGCCCGTCACAATGGTGGGCTCCAGGTAGTGGCCGCCCATCTCACTGCGGACGTTGCCGCCGTGCAGAACCTGGCCGCCGTCGCGCTTGACGTTCTCGACGACGTCGTTGTAGAGCTCGATCTTGCGGGCCTCGATGACCGGGCCCATGAAGGTCTCCTTTTCGCGGGGGTGGCCGAGTTGGGCGGCGGCCGTGAGCTTGACGAGGCGTTCCTTGAACTCCTGGGCGACATCCTTGTGGACGTACACGCGGCTGCAGGCGCTGCACTTCTGGCCGGAGAAGCCGAAAGCGGACTTGAACACGCCTTGGACCGCCTTGTCCAGGTCTGCATTCTTGGTGATCAGGACCGCGTTCTTGCCGCCCATTTCCGCGATGAACGGCTTCGGCTGGCCGTGCTCGATGATCTTTTGCATGGCCATCATGCCGATGCGCTTGGAGCCCGTGAAGACGAGCCCGTCGATGCCGGGGTTCTCTAGCAATTCGGCGCTGACTTCTTCGTCGGGGCCGGTGATGAAGTGCAGCACGTCGCTGGGGATGCCGGCGTCGCGCAGGCACTCGAAGACGAACCAGCCACTGAGCACACCCTTGGTGCTGGGCTTGATGATCGCCGCGTTGCCCGTCAGCAAGGCGGCAGCGGCCATGCCGAAGGTGATGGCGATGGGGAAGTTGAAGGGGCACACGACGCCAAAGACGCCGACGGGCTTGCGGATGCTGGTGCAGGTTTCGTTCGGGAACGGCTTGCCCATCAGCATGTTGTAGCCGCTGTGTTCCCGGTAGTTCATGGCGTAGAAGTTGCCAAAGTCGATGCCTTCGTCCACGTCAATGCTGGATTCGAAGCGGGTCTTGCCGGTCTCCCAGGTCATGATGGCGCAGCCGTCGTAGAAGCGGTCGCTCATGATGGCAGAGGCCTTCTCGATCAGCTCGGCGCGTTCCTGCCACGGGCGGCGGCTCCAGGCTTCAAAGCCGGCTTTGCTGGCCGCGATGGCGTCTTGGACGTGTTGGCGGGTGCCATTCTGGTACACGCCGACGACCTTGCTGGTGTCTGCGGGACTGGTCACTTCGAACGTGCTGCCGACGGTAATTTCTTCGCCGTTGATGACGAGGGGGATCTCCTTGCCGAGTTGGGCTTCGATGCGCGCAGCGGCTTCCTCGTAGAGCCGGTCGAATTCGTCCATGGTGCCGTTGACGCTGTGGCGCCACCACGTGTTCTTGTTCTCGAAGCGGTTGAGGCGTTCCTCGATGTGGCGCATGATGGCGCCGTCTTCGCCCTTGACCACGGGATCAATGACAACCTGGCTCATGGCGCCGGCCAGCGGCGCGTCCCTGAAAGGAGTTCGGTCGTTTCAACGCCCTCGCAAAAACGACCAAATGGGAGAAGCCCACGGCTCCTGCATGGAGCGGGTCGGCCCGGAAGGTATCATTCTCGTGCTGCTGCGCGCCCAGTTCGGCCTCAGCCTCGCCATGCTTTTCCTGGCGCCCTTCTGGGGTGGTGCGCTGCTGTTTTTCACCCAATTGCCTGGAGGCATGATGGATGCCGGCACCAGCACCACGGGTCAGGACAGCGCGCTCTATGCGGGCCTCTTCCACGTCATCTACACCGGCGCCTTGGGCATTTTCCTGTTCGGCCTGTCGCGTGACTTGCCCACGCGGCCCACCGTCATGGCGCACACGTTGGCGACAATCCTCACCTTCCCGTTCGGCGTCATGCTGGCCCATCGGGCATGGCGCGTGACCCAAGAGGACGGCTGGGATGTGGCGTACCATGACGCAGGACGCGTGGGTCGCCGCATGGCTTTCGGTCTTGGCGGCGTCTGGGCCGGCGTCCAGTTGATCGCGAGCCTGGCGACACTGGTGGCCTACGTGGCGCTGCTGAGTGGCACGCTCCTGATTGGCCTCATCGCCATTGTGAGCAACCTCGTCATCCAATGGGCGGGCTTGCAAGCGGTCCGCCGTTGGCAAGCCAAGACGCGGCTGCGCACCTTTGGCAGCCCTCTGCCGGAGCTGCCCTCGCAACCTTCATCCCGCTGAGCTGGCTGGTGCGCCTGTGAAGTCCCTGGCCCAGCACATGAGCGTCTATGCGGCCTATCACCGTCATCCGACGAACAAGGCCATCCATTTCGTCATGGTGCCGGCCATCGTCTGGTCCCTGATGGTGTGGCTGGACAATGTGCCACTCTTCGACTGGGATGGGGCTCCGTTCACCTTGGGCATGGCCGTCACCGGGGCGCTCCTGATTTGGTATCTGGTCCTCGATTTCGCGATTGGCTTCTACGCGGTTCTGTTCTTTTCGACGTTCATGGTGTCGGCCATTGACCTGAATGAATCTCTTGGGCCCCGGAACGGCGCCATCATCGCCGGCGTCGTCTTCATCGCCAGTTGGGTCTTCCAGTTCATCGGCCACGGCGTCTGGGAGAAACGGCGTCCGGCCCTCATGGACAATCTGTT
>JBMZJT010000027.1:0-15578 GCA_049617695.1 Thermoplasmatota archaeon
CCACGGGTGCACCCGTGCTGCTGTGGATTGACAACCAGGACACGCGCAGCCAGGATTACGATCAACTCCGGCGTCTGCCGCGCCCCGGCCACAGTGACCTCATCGCAAACGCGTGGAGCCATGGATTCTATGATCCTCGCGGCGGGGGGCACTACAGTGGCCGTTTGACGGCATGCCTGGTCGCCGCGGCCGCGTTCCTACGGCCACTCCTCACCGCGCAAGGAATCCAAGTCGGCGCCCATGTGCACCAACTCGGAGCGATTCTGGGCACCGGGCAACCGGATGCAAGGGCCATGCAACAAGCGGACACGGATCCAGTTCATACGGTTCACCCTGAATCATCGGAATTCGTGGCCGCCGTCGAGGCTGCACGGCGAGCCAAAGACAGCCTCGGTGGCGTCATTGCATGGCAAGCGGATGGCGTTCCACGTGCGTGGGGCGATCCATTCTTTGACAGCGTTGAAAGCCGCCTCGCGCATCTCTTCTTCGCCGTGCCCGCCGTCAAGGGCGTCGATTTTGGCGCCGGCTTTGCGGCGGCAAGCATGCGTGGCAGCGAGCACAATGACGCCTACGAAGTGCAGAGCGGCGCCACCGTTCCCGTCACGAATCACGCGGGCGGGATTCTGGGCGGACGCACCACTGGGGCGCCCATTTGGGGTCGCGTGGCCATCAAGCCAACGAGCAGCATCTTCCAACCCCAAGCCACGGTGGATCAGGAAACCAAGTCGCCTGCAACCCTGGAATTGAAGGGGCGCCATGATCCGTGCATCGCCATTCGTGCGGCGCCCGTCATTCGCGCCTGCGTGGAATTGGTGTTGACGGATTTCTTGCTGCAGGCACGTCAAGAGGGCCACGCATGATTGTCTTGAAATTCGGAGGCGCGGCTCTGGCCGATGAGGCCGCCATTCGTCACGCGGCAAGCATCGTGGCGCGCAGTCCACGCTGCGCCGTTGTGACGAGTGCCATGGCTGGTGTGACGGATCGCCTCGTCGCCGTCCTGGCGCAACCGGATGAAGGCCACGTCGCCACTGCGTTGGAAGCGTTGCATGCCCAACACGCGCCGGTCGCCGCGGCTTTGGGTGCCCAGGTGGACGACATCTTGGAACAATGTGAGCGCCTGCTCTACGGCATTGCCAGCACCCAAGAGGTCACCCCGCGCCTGCACGATTTGGTCCTCAGCATGGGTGAGCGGCTTTCCTCTCGCCTGCTTGCGGCAGCGCTGACCGATTCAGGCCATCCGGCCACGGCGCTCGATGCGGCCTCAGCAGGCGTCAAGAGCCTTGGCCCCTTTGGCCGCGCCCGCCCCGATTTGGACGCACAGGCCACTGCCATCCCTGCGGCCGTGGCCGCCTGCCAAGGCACCGCGGTGATCACAGGATTCTACGGCGTCGACGAAGCCGGCCACCCGACGCTGTTTGGTCGCGGCGGGAGCGACTTCGTGGCGGCCTTGGTCGCCCGAGCCCTCCAAGCGGATGTCCTGGAGCTGTGGAAGGACGTCGAAGGGTTCATGACGGCGGATCCACGCGCGGTGCCTGCTGCCAAACATGTCGCTGAACTGGATCACGATGAGGCCGCTGAACTCGCCTATTTTGGTGCCAAGGTCCTCCATCCGCGGTGCGTGGAACCGCTGCGCGACGTGGGCATTCCGATTCATGTTCGACCCCTCCATGATCCCGATGGGCCGGGCACACGAATTCACCTGGGCGCCGACCCGGCTCCCCAACGGGTGCGCAGTGCGGCGAGCCGGGATGGCCTCGCAATTGTGCGCCTTAGTGGGCCCGGCATGGCCGATACGCCGGGGGTTGCGAAGCGCGTTTTCGGGGCCCTCGAAGACGTCGGCATCCCCATCATGAACCTCGCCAACAGTCAGGCAACCTTCGCGCTGCTGATTGACGATGAGCAAGCCGTGGCCGCCGAAATGGCCTTGCAGCCGTTGATTGGCGGCTCGATTCAATCGGTCGATATTCTGCGTGACCGCGCCTTGGTTTGCGTCGTGGGTCGTGGCCTCGGCGACGTCCCGGGGAGTGCTGCAAGAATTCTTGCTGCGGTGAGCCAGGCCGGCGTCGGCATCGAGATGATTAGCCTCGGCGCGAGCGACATCGCCATCGACTTCATCGTGCGTGCCAAAGACCGAGAGACCGCCTTGCGAGGCATCCATGCCGAATTCTTGGAGGTCCCATGATTCCCGTCGCCGTCGCAGGTGCAACCGGTGCCGTCGGTCAACGGTTCCTGCAATTGCTGCACGAACATCCGGTCTTTCGGGTCGTAGCGGTCGCCGCAAGCCCGTCACGCGCGGGAAAACGGCTCGGTGATGCAACTTGGGTGCTCGATGGTGACTGGCCAAGCCAAGTCGCCGATTTGCAGCTCTTGAACCTCGAAGACGTGGCGACCTCGGGTTGCCGCGTGGTCTTTTCGGCGCTGCCAAGCGAACAGGCTGGGCCCATGGAAACATCGTGGGCTGACGCCGGGCTGGCCGTCTTCACGAACGCCAGCAGCCACCGGATGGATCCTGACGTCCCCCTCCTCATCCCTGAGGTCAATCCGGATCATCTGGAGCAAGTGCGCGGTCGCCGGGGCTTCATTGTTGCCAACGGCAACTGCAGCGGCATTATTGTGACGCTGCCACTGGCTGCCTTGCATCGTGAGTTCGGACTGGAAGAAGCAGACATCATGACCCAGCAAGCGGTCAGCGGAGCAGGCATTGGGGGCGTCGATCCGGCATCCATTCATGACAATGTCTTGCCGTTTATCTGCAGCGAAGAAGACAAGCTGGAAGAGGAGCCCGCCAAGACCCTGGGATCTGATTTCCCCATTCGAGCCACGTGCACCCGCGTCGATGTGTCCGACGGACATTTGGCAGCGCTTCATGTCCGACTTGGCCGGAAGGCAACCTGGGACGAAGTGGAACGATGCCTTGCCGCATTTCGTGGCCCCGATGCCATGCGGAGGCTCCACTCGGCGCCCGAACGACCCATTCATGTGCGGGCGGAAGCCGATCGTCCTCAGCCGCGCCTCGATCGGGATTGCGAAGGTGGTATGGCGGTGACGGTGGGTCGGATCCGCGTGGACGACGACCGCGTTCGGCTGCTCGTGCTGGGGCACAACACGGTGCGCGGCGCGGCTGGGCAATCGGTGCTCAACGCCGAGTTCGCGGCGGCGAACGGTCTCCTGGATTGACCAATTTCGTGCATCGCTGTCCATCCATGCCAAATACCTGCGCCCTTTTGGCGCTCCCGTGGCCCCGACCCACGTCCATCATGCGCATCATGCATGAGCGGACGCGAGGGCCTTTTGGAGTGGTTCCATGCGACCGCTGAAACTTGCGATTCCCAACAAAGGTAGACTGTCTGATGACGCCATTCGCCTCCTGCGCCGCGCCGGCGTCCATCTACGGGGCAGCAGCGACCGCAAGCTGTTTGCTTCGGCGCTCGGCGGTCGTATCCAGGTCCTGTACCTGAGGGCGAAGGACATCCCCGCATTCGTGGCCGACGGCACGGTCGACTGCGGCATCACCGGCCTCGACGTGGTGCGCGAAGCAGGCCACAGTCTCGACGAGCGGCTCGACCTTGGCTTTGGAAAATGTCGCCTCGTGGCCGCGGTCCCGGAAAATCACGCCGCCCAAAGCATCGAGGATCTGCCCGATGGCACCCGGCTTGCGACCAGTTTCCCTGAACTGACCAAGGCGCATTTTGCCAAGCTCGGGAAACAAGTCAAGGTCACCGAAGTCACGGGCGCCTGCGAAGTGACGCCCACGTTGGGTGTAGCCGACGCCATCACGGACCTGACCAGCACGGGCAGCACCTTGTTGATGAACCACATGCGCGAAATCGGCGATATCCTCACCAGCACCTGCTGGCTCGTTGCCAAGCCCAACGTTGATGCTGAGGTCGCGGAGGAACTCGATCGGCTCCACTTCGCACTGGAATCCGTCGTCGCCGCCGGCAGCAAACGGTACCTGCTCGCCGACGTGCCTCGCAGCGCGCTGGATGACATCCGGACGTTCCTGCCCGGCATGGCGGGGCCGACCGTTGTCGAAATCGCTGGCGACCCCGACACGGTCGCGATTCAGGTTGTCATTGACGAATCCGAAGTCTTTGACGCCGTCCACCGTCTCCAAGGACTTGGCGGACGCGGCATTTTGATCGTCCCCATCGACCGGTTGGTGCCATGAGTCTGAAAATTTCGATTGAGCCATTGGCCGGCGCAGATACGAAGCGCCTGATCAACCGCGTCCAGACAACCAGCCCCGACGTCGATATGGCCGTCCAGGGCATCCACCGCCTCATCGAGCAAGGTGGCGACAAGAGTCTGCGGGAATTGACGCGTCGCCTGGATGGCGTCAAAATCAAGGACTTGTTCCTCGACGCCGAGCAATGGCAAACCTTGGCCGATGCCTGCCCCGACGAGGTGCGCCATGCCATTGACGGCAACCTCGCTCGCATCCAGGCATTCCATGCCCTGCAACGCCCAGAGGCGCAGCAATTGGACGTCGCCTCCGGCGTGACATTGGGTCGACGCCCTGTGCCGTACGACGTCGTCGGATGCTATGTGCCCGGCGGCCGAGCCAGTTACCCAAGCACGGTTCTGATGACGGTGACGCCGGCACGCATTGCTGGATGCCCTCGCATCATTGTCACGACGCCGCCACGACAGGACGGTGCCGTGGATCCGGCGGTTGCTTACGCAGCCAGGGCGGCAGGCGCAACCGACATCTTGCTGGCCGGTGGTGCACAAGCCATCTTTGCCCTCGCCCTGGGCACGGACACGGTCCCCCAAGCCGGCGCCATCGTCGGCCCCGGCAATGCCTACGTGACCGCCGCCAAGCGCATGGTGAGCGAAATGGTCCACACCGATGCGCCTGCCGGGCCAAGCGAATTGCTGGTGCTCGCCGACGACCATGCAGACCCGAGCCACGTTGCCCTGGACTTGATGGCGCAAGCGGAACACGACCCCGAGGCCCAAGTGGTCTTGGTCGCGCCGCAAGCCGTCGCCGATGCCGTCGTCACCGAGCTGGAAGCCCGCGTGCCACAAGCCGAGCGACGCGAGATCATCGAACAGAGCCTCAACGACCATGCCGCCATTCTGGTGGCGGATCTCGATGCTGGAATCGCATTCAGCAACGACTACGGACCTGAACACCTGGAAATCATGACCGCGCAACCGGAACAGGTCTTGGCGCGCATTAACAGCGCAGGCAGCGTATTCCTGGGTCCTTATGCTCCCGTGAGCCTCGGCGACTACGGAAGCGGGACCAATCACGTGTTGCCAACGATGGGCTTCTCCGCGATGCGTGGGGGCCTCGACGTTGCGGATTTCTACAAATGGATTACGTGGCAATCTTGCACCCAAGAAGGCCTTCAGGCCATTGGCGACGACGTGGCGACCTTGGCACGCGCCGAGGGTCTAATTGCCCACGCCGAAGCGGTCGAGCGTCGCTTGGAGGATGCATGAATCGGCGCGAGAAGGTGCTTGGTTGGACGCGTCCAAGCGTACGTGGCCTGAAACCGTACTACAAGGCCCCCGTCGACGGCCAGCCCCTGCGCCTTGATCAGAATACGAACCTCTACGGCCGCAATCCGGCGCTTGATACGGCGGTTCCCAACGTGGACCAATACCCAAGCCGCGATGCGGATGATTTGCTCCAAGCTTTGGCAGATTTTCACGGTCTGACGCCGGATCACTTCGTGGTCGGCAACGGCAGCGACGAAATTCTGGATCTCCTGACCAAGGCCTTCACCGCGCCTGGACAGACCTTGGCGTGTCCGACGCCTTCCTACAGCCTGTACCCGTTCTACGCGCAGCTCCAGGACTTGAAGGTCCAGCAGGTGCGCCTCCACCATCAATACGGACTCGACGTGGATGGACTGCTGGCCGCCCAGGCGGACCTGACGCTGATTGCAACGCCCAACAATCCAACTGGCAACCTCGCCGCGGCGGACGATCTTGAGCGCTTGTTGCAAGAATCCACGGGGGTCGTCGTCCTCGATGAAGCCTACATCGAATTCGCGGGGCTCCAGCACAGCTTCCTACCTCGCATCGACGAGTACGACAACCTCTGCGTCATGCGAACCCTGAGCAAGGCCTACGGACTTGCGGGTCTGCGGATTGGCTACCTTGCAGGCAACACGGACCTCGTCGAACGGCTGCGACTCGTCAAACCGCCCTTCAACCTCAATACGTACTCGGAAGCCGTCGCCGTCGCTGCGTTGGAAGGCCAAGAATGGGTGGATGAAGTGGTGGCGCAGACGCGCCTAGAGCGTGAACGGCTTGCTGAAGCCCTCGCCAAGCGCGGCTTCCGGGTCCATCCAAGCGACGCCAACTTCATCCTCAGCGAGCATGCGATGGACCCGGCCATCATTGCAAGCGGCCTGCGCGCCCGGGGCGTCTTGATTCGTACATTCCCGGGCAAGGAAGGCCTGGAACGCAAGGTTCGTTTCGGCATCGGAACGGCCGCGCACACGGATCGGCTCCTTGCCGCCCTGGACGAGGTCCTGGCATGATCTGGACCTTGTTTGACTACGGTGTCGGCAACCTCCACAGCCTCCAAAAGGCCCTCCAACGCGCAGGCGCCGAGACCCAAATCACGGACGACCCCAATGTCCTCGCCGACGCCGACGTCGCGGTCCTGCCAGGCGTGGGCGCGTTTGGCCACGTGATGGAACGCCTCGCGCCCGCAGCCGAGGCCTTGCGCCAACGCCACCGCGACGGCCGCCCCATGCTGGGCATTTGCATCGGCATGCAAGCCTTGTACGAATCCAGCGATGAAGCGGACGTGCCCGGACTCGGCATCCTGCCTGGACGCGTGACGCGCCTGCCCGCAAGCGCCGGCAAAGTGCCCCACATGGGCTGGAACACGTTGGACGACGCAACGGGCCTGGCTGCGCAAGCGACGGGCCACGTGTACTACGTCCACAGTTACGCGGCCGCGCCTGATGCCCACTCTACGGCGACCACCAACTACGGGCAGCCATTCTCCGCCGCGCTCGAAGCCGGCAACACGGTCGCATTCCAATTCCACCCCGAAAAATCGGGTCCCGTCGGTGCTGCCATCCTGGCCGCCACGGTCAAGCAACTGGAGGCCGCATGCAACTGATTCCCGCCATCGACCTGCGCCACGGCAAGGTCGTGCAACTCGTAGGAGGCGACCCAAACCAAGTCGCCGTAGAAGACCCCCTGACGCCCCACGACCAAGCCGAAGCCTGGAAGGCAGCTGGCGCAGACCGGCTCCACGTCATCGACCTGGACGGCGCGTTCGGTGAAGCCAACCAATGGCACATTCTAGACCGCATCAAGAAGGCCGACTTGCCCATCCAATTTGGCGGGGGCGTGCGCAGCATGGTCCAGATTCAGCGGCTCCTTGAGCTGGGAGTTGACCAAGTCATCGTGGGAACGCAAGGCGTCCAAGAACCTGCGTGGCTCATGGAACTGGCAACGCTGTGGCCGGGCAAGATCATCTTGGCTGTTGATGCACGCGGCCGCGACGTGGTTGTCAAGGGCTGGACCGAGCGCACGGGTCTCGACGTCGTGGAACTGGCGCGTAGTCTCGACCACGTCGGGCTTGGCGGCTTCCTGTACACCAACGTCGAGAAGGAAGGTCGCCTCGAAGGCATCGACTTGCCCATCGTGGAGGACCTGCGCCGCGCGACGCCCAACACCCGACTCATCGTAAGCGGTGGCATCACCAATGACGACGACTTGGCCGCCCTTGTCGGGGCTGGCGTCGACGCCGTTGTCCTGGGCATGAGCATTTACACCGGCAAAATTGACCTGAAACGCGCCATCGAGGCAACGGCATGATGGAATACAAGCGGGAAACCAAGGAAAGCACGGTCACGCTCAGCCTGGACCTCCACGGCACCGGCAGCTACGATGTCAAGACGGACAACAAGTTTCTGACGCACATGTTGGAGACGCTCACCAAGTACGCTGGCTGGGATCTGCATTTGCGCGCGACGGGTGACCTGGATCACCACCTCGTCGAAGATGTCGCGATCAGCCTCGGACAAGCGTTTCAGCAGGCTCACGGCGGCGCGCCATGCCAACGCATGGCCTACGACATCATTGCGATGGACGACGTCATGCTGGTCTGCGTTCTCGACATCGTGGATCGCCCCTACTACGAAGGCCCGCTGCCCACTCCGCTGTGGGACCACTGGTTCCGCAGCTTCGCCATGGAAAGCCGGACCACCCTGCACCTGGAGCTGCGCCGCGGACGCGATACCCACCACGCCACGGAAGCGGCGTTCAAGGCCCTTGGTCGCTGCATGAAGGCCGCCTTGGCACCCCGGGACGAATTGCTTTCCACGAAGGGCGAGGTCAAAACGGAATGACCCTCGCCAAGCGCATCATCCCGTGTCTTGACGTGGATGCTGGACGCGTTGTCAAGGGCGTCAATTTTCAGGATCTACGCGACGTTGGCGACCCCGTTGCCTTGGCTGCTCGCTATGAAGCCCAGGGCGCGGACGAAGTTGTCTTCCTGGACATCAGTGCGAGTCACGAAGGTCGCGACACCACCCTGGACATGGTACGGCGCACCGCGCAGACGCTTTCCATCCCGCTTACGGTGGGAGGGGGCATTCGCACTGCTGACGACATGCGCCAGGCCCTCAACGCCGGCGCGGACAAGGTCGCCGTCAACACGGCGGCCCTCCTCGATCCAGATCTGATCGACGCCTGTAGCGCCCGGTTCGGTGCGCAATGCGTCGTCGTCGCCGTGGATGCCAAATCCAATGGCGATGGCACGTGGAACGTCTACACCCATGGCGGTCGCAAGGACACCGGCATCGATTGCCTCGCCTGGTGCCAGGAAGCGGCCCAGCGTGGCGCGGGCGAGATTCTCTTGACCAGCATGGATGGTGATGGCACGCGCGATGGCTACGACCTCCAACTCAACGAGACCATCAGCAGGGCCCTGTCGATTCCAGTGATCGCCAGTGGTGGCTGCGGCAACGTCGATCACATCGTGGAGGCACTCGCTGCGGGCGCCGATGCGGCACTTGCTGCGAGCATCTTCCATGATGGTGACGCCACCGTAGCAGACGTCAAACGCCAATTGGATGAGGCCGGGATTCCGGTGCGCCGATGAAGCACTCCGTGACCCTCGAAGGACTGGCTGAACTGTCCTTCGATGAGCAAGGCTTGATCCCCGTCGTCGCCCAAGACGAAGTCACGGGCGCCGTCTTGATGCTGGCCTGGGCAAATCAAGAGTCCTTGCGTGTGAGTCTAGAAACGGGCCAAATGACGTATTGGAGCCGAAGCCGACAAGCGCTCTGGGCCAAAGGCGAAACCAGTGGCAACACGCAACGCCTCGTGTCGCTGGCTGCTGATTGCGACGCGGACGCGTTGCTTGCGACCGTCCAGCAGACCGGCCCGGCTTGCCACGAAAACACTGGCACCTGCTGGAGCGATCAAGAAGACGTGCCGCTGGCGTCCTGGATCGGCGCCCTGGATCGCCTCTGTACGGAGCGCAAGGAAAATCCGCAAGGTCGCTACACGGATCAATTGCTCGCGGATTCGGCATTCGCTGCGAGCAAAATCGAGGAAGAGGCCGCTGAAGTGGGCGCCGTGCTACGGGGTGAAGACAACGATGATTCGCTGGAACACGAAGCCGCAGATCTGCTGTACCATCTCGTTGCTGGCCTGCACGCTGCGGGATGCGATGTGAGCCGAGTGCTCCGGGAATTGCAGCGCCGCTAGAGCGGCAAGCGAACGGGCGGTGCGCCGGCGGAGAGCACCAGCAAGGTGTTGTGTTCGACGGGCCGCCAGTCGCCGGGCATGACGGGTTCACTTGCAATCAGATGCGCATCGGGGAAGTCATCTCCGTCGTACAAGTGGTGCAAGCTGTTGCTGGCGGGCTCCGTGCCGGCTCGCGTGGCAAACAAATGGTCCCCGTCGCTGGCCAAGATGTTCAATTGCGTCGCCAAGCCGTGTTCCCGGCCAAACGCGCGGACGTCGTCCATGAGGCTGCGAATGGCGTGGGTCGGTTCGTCGCCGTCATCCAGCCGCGTCAAGAAGGCGTGGAAGAGCCATTCGCCGTCGGTCGAGCCCCCCATATCGCGCCGGCGGCTTGGGCTGACCCATTCAGCTTCCATGTGGGGTCGCCACGATTCGAAGTCTTGCAGGTATCCGTTGAGGCTCCAACTCCATCGGCCGGACGTGAATGGTGCCGCGTTGGCGTCCGTGTTCTGGCCCGCAATGGTCGCGCTGCGAACCGCTGCGATGAAGGTCGGCGCATGGAGCAGGCGACCTAGATCGGGCAATTCAGCGTCGCTCCAAATGGGCGCGCCGCGAGCGTATCGACCCGGCTCGGGGCGGACATCCATATCATACCATGCCACGCCGAAGCCGTCGGCATTGACGGTAACGCCGGGCAGGAGTTCCTTGGAGGCGTAGGATTGACACAGCAAGCTATGGGGCAGATCCGTGACGATGGGCGCGATGCTGGTGCGCGGGCCGATGTAGCCTGCGTGGCGGCACATGGTCAGCTCCGGCGCAAGAGATGCAAGCCGAACCATTGCTGGTCATCGGTCCAGGTTTGATCCAACGTCCAGCCTGCTCCTTCGACCATGGCACGGACGCCGTCGATGGTGAATTTGTAGGAATTCTCCGTGTGGATGGTTTCCCCTTCGGCAAGGGTGACTTCCAGGTCGGCGCCAGCAAATCGTAAGACTTGGTCCGTGCGGCTGCGCAAGTGCATCTCGATGCGGCTGCGATCCGCATTCCAGAATGCGTGGTGCTCGAAGGCATCGAGGTCCGCATCGCCGTCGAGCTTGCCGTTGAGATTGGCCAGGATGTTCTTGTTGAATGCCGCCGTCACGCCGGCTGCGTCATTGTACGCATCGTGCAGCACTTGGGGATCCTTGACGAGATCGGTGCCAAGAAGGAAGCAGTCGCCGGGGGCGAGCGCGGCGTGGGCTGCGGCCATGAGTTGGGCTTGTTCTTCTGGCTCAAAGTTGCCGAGGCTGCTGCCAAGGAACATGACCAGCTTCTGGCCGTCGTGGTTGCCGATGGCCTTCAGGCCGTCGCGATACTCCGCCGCAATGGGTTCGACGTGCAGGCCGGGAAAGTCGCGACGCAGGCCGACGGCCACGTCGTCGAGGAATCGCTTGCTGACGTCGACGGGAAGGTAGGTCCTGTCGCCATGGGCCAGGAGCGCTCGGAGCATGATGCGTGTCTTGCGACTTGCGCCGCTTCCCAGTTCTGCCAGCACGACGTGGTTGCCTGCAGCATCGAGAATGGCGGCGGCGTGGGCCTCCAGAATTGCAGCCTCGGTGCGCGTTGGATAGTATTCGGGTGTGTCGCAGATGGCGTCGAAGAGCTCGGAGCCGGTTTTGTCGTAGAAGTAGAGGCTGGAGAGCCATTTCGGGTCATCTAGCAGGCCCTTGCGCGTGTCATCCACGATGCCTGCGCTGGTCCACGTCTCTGTTTCCACGAATTGCGACCGGGGCGGCCCCTGATGAATGGCGCGGTCTAAGCAGTGCGTGCCAGTCGGATACCACTCATGATTTGGCGGCGGTATGGATGGTCCCAGTTGCGAAACGTCGTGGTGGCGCAACCGGCGCGCGTCGCCCAAGAACCTCCGCGAAGGACGCGGTAGTCACCGCCAAAGAACACCTCGGAGTATTCGGGGTAGGGGAATGCCTCGAAGCCCGGGTACGCTTCGAATCCACTGGAGGTCCATTCCCAGACGTCTCCGAGCATGTGGCTGCAGCCTGCCGTCGATTCCGTCGCGTAGGCGCCGATGCGACTCGTCGTGAATGCGAGTTGATCGATGTTGGCGTTGCTCGCCGTGGCGTCGGGCACGCCTTGGGCTGCGCGTTCCCATTCTGCTTCGGTGGGCAGCCGTGCGTCGGACCAAGCCGCGAATGCTTCGGCTTCGAAGTAGCTCACATTGCACAGGATTTCATCCGGATGACGCTCGATGGGGACTTGGCAGCCAGGTCCTACGCGGTGCCATGCGCCGTCGATTTGACGCCAGTACAATGGTGCATGGTGATCGGTTTCAGCCAGCCATGCGCGGCCACGCTGCGACCACAAGTCGGGGTCGTTGTAGCCGCCGCTCGTGAGGAATTCGAGGAAGGCTCCCGTGGTGACGGGGTACTTTGCGATGTCAAATGCGGGGACGTCGCGTTCGTGCTGGGGGCGTTCGTTGTCGTACACGCCCACGCGTTCATTGGTTCCCATGAGGAATGGCCCAGCTTCGACGTGGCACCACGCATCGGCCGTTGGCTCTGGATCCGGGAGCTTGCGGACTTGGGGAAGTTTGTATTGGCCGTCGGCGCCGCGCATGGCGATGGATTGGAGAAGCGTCTCCTGGTGCTGCTCCTCGTGCAGGGCAATCATGGTATGGACGAATCCATCTTGCACGAATGACTGACAAGCCGACAGATCGGTCGCGTCCAGGATCTTGCGGGCGCGGGCGCGGACCTCCTCCATGTAGGTTCGCGCCCCTTGGCGATCGAGCAGCCTGAGCTTCGGACGTTCGGCGCGGCCATGCTTGAAGGCGTCGTAGGTGTCGTTGAATCCGTCGTGGAGTTCCTCGCATTCCAAGATCTTCTGCACAAGCCACAGCTCTTCGAAGTTCGCGATGTGCCCAAGATCCCAAACGGGTGGGCTCAGGTAGTCCGTCGCTGGCGTTGCGAGGGCGTCGTCGTCCAGGCCGTCGGCGAGCAGCCAAGTCCTCGTGCGGGCGTCCTCCAGGTGTGCGTGGAGGGCGTCCTTGTCCGTCATCGCGCCGTGCAGAGGCGTCGGACTTCTTGGGCGTACGCTTCGGGATCCTCGATGCGAACCAGGTGGCTTCCTACGATGGCGCCGTCCGCTCCTGCATCCAGAATGCGTCGCACATCTTCAGGGCTGGCGATGCCGAAGCCCACCAGGAGCGGGACCTTGGCGCCGGCGGCTCGGGCCGCTTGGACGGTGCGCTCCACGAGGGGTCCCGGGCCTTCTTGGCCGGTGATGCCGGTGCTACCGACGACGTACAGGAATCCCGTCGCCGTCGCGGCGATGGCAGCCATCCGGTCGGGCGGCGTCAACGGCGAAACCAGTGGCACCCAGGCGACGCCTGCATCATGCAAGGCTGCGCGGATGGACTTGGATTCTTCCAGCGAAACGTCTGGCAGAATCAAGCCGTCCACGCCAGCCTCGGCCAATGCATTGGCAAACGCAGCCCATCCAGGTCGAAACGCCAGGTTGGCATAGGTCATGGCCACGAGGGGTGCATCGGGGAAGCGACGACGAAGTCGGCTTGCAATTTCGAGGCAATCGGCTACCGTGGTGCCGTTTTGCAAGGCGCGCTGCGTGGCGGCTTCAATGGTCGGTCCGTCGGCCGCAGGATCGCTAAATGGCAGGCCCAATTCGAGGCCGTCAGCACCGTTTTCAAGCGCGGCAACCGCGAGCGCCTCGGAGGTTTCCAAGTCTGGGTAACCCAATGGAACGTACACGTTGAACAAGCCGTCGTGGCGGGTTTTGATGCGCGTCACGGATCCTCCAAGGCGTCGCGCAGGGTGTGGACGTCCTTGTCGCCGCGGCCGCTCAGGTTGACGACGACATGCTTGCCGGGCCCGAGCTCACGGGCAATGTCGCCCGCGCGGGCCAAGGCGTGTGCAGATTCCAAGGCAGGCAGAATGCCTTCGAGGCGACACAAGTCCTTGGTCGCCTGCAATGCCTCCGCGTCGGTGGCGCTTTGGTATTGGACGCGCCCGGCGTCATGCAGGGCGGCGTGTTCGGGTCCCACGCCGGGGTAGTCGAGGCCGGCACTGATGCTGTGCGGTTCGATGACTTGCCCGTCCTCGTCTTGGAACAGGTAGCTCAGCATGCCATGCAGGATGCCGGGCCGGCCTTGGGCAAAGGCGCTCGCGTGGCGTCCTGTTTCGATGCCGTCGCCGCCTGCTTCGACGCCGATGAGTTGGGCGTCCGTGTCGATGAATGGGTAGAACGTGCCCATGGCGTTGCTGCCGCCGCCGACGCAGGCGACCAAAGCATCGGGTAGGCCGCCACATCGCTTCTGGGACTGCTGGCGAATTTCTTCGCCAATCACTTTCTGGAATTCCCGCACCATGAATGGGAACGGGTGCGGTCCCACGACGCTGCCAACACAGTAGTACGCCGCGGGATCGGCGGCCCATTCGCGCAAGGTCTGGTTCACGGCGTCCTTCAGCGTTCCGTTGCCGCTGGGCACCTCGTGCACCTTGGCGCCAAAGAGCCGCATGCGGAACACGTTGAGCTGCTGGCGCGCGACGTCCTGGCTGCCCATGAACACCTCAACCGGGAGTCCAAGGACGGCGCCGGCCATCGCGGTCGCGACGCCGTGTTGGCCCGCGCCGGTTTCCGCAATGATGCGGGTCTTGCCCATCCGCTTGGCCAGGAGTGCTTGGCCCATGACGTTGTTGAATTTGTGCGCCCCGCCGTGAACCAAGTCTTCGCGCTTGAGCCAAATGGTGGCGCCGCCATGATGCGCGGTCAAGCGATCGCAGCGGTACAGAGGCGTCGGCCGGCCACCGTAGTGCTGATTGTATGCCGCCAATTCCTGGATGAATGCCGGGTCGGTGCGTGCTGCCTCGAAGGCCTCGGTGATCTCGAGGAGCGTCGGCATCAAGGTCTCAGCGACCCAGCGGCCGCCATACTCGCCAAAGTATCCGTTCATGGTGCTTCCTGGACAGCCCGCACGAAGGCGGCCACGCGTTCTGGGTCTTTGCGTCCGGGCGTCGATTCGAGTCGGCTGCTCGCATCTGCGCCCCACGTTCCTGTCGCAGCCAACGCCGCCGCGGCGTTGTCCGCATCGATTCCGCCTGCAATCAGCGTGAATCCGCCGGGCTTGCGGGCTGCGACTGCGTCCCAATCATGCGGGGATCCGCTGCCTGGCTGGGCGGCGTCAAACACCCAGCCCTCGGCTTCCTCCAGGTCGTCCCCCGGGCCAATGGCCTGGATGACGTGTGTGCCGACTGCCTTCAGGCTGTAGACCCATTCGGGATCGGGGCGGAGGCCGTGGAGTTGGAGCCAGTCAGGGCGTACGACACGGCACCATTCGCGGACTTCCCAGTCGTCCAGGTGCGGCGTCACCAGCACGGTGCTGAGGCCGGAAGCGCGGGCGCGGTCTGCGAGTTGTTGGGCTTGGAGGCTGCCAATGCTGCGTGGGCTGTTGGGGGCTCCGACGATGAATCCGACGAGATCCGCGCCGGCCTGGATGGCGGCGTTCAGTCCTGTGTCGTCCGTGATCCCGCAGACCTTCGCGACGGGATGGCGCAGGGCGCGCAGGGCAAGTGCGCGGTCCGGGTGACGCATGAGATGCGTGCCGACCAAGCAGGCAGTTGCGCCGGCTTGTTGGGCTCGCCGTACGCCGTGACGATCTTGGATGCCACTCAGGGCGACGACTTGCCGCCCGGCATCACGCAGCTGCTCGATGGCGGCCAGCGCGCCTTCGGGGTTCACTTGGAGGGTGTCCAAGTCGCGGGCATTGACGCCAATGAGATCTGCCTTTGACGTCAGCACTCGGGGCGCTTCGTCTCCATGGACTTCCAGCAGGACTTCCAAGCCGCGTTCGTGGGCCGCCGTGACGAGCCGTTCCCTGCGTTCGGGGTCAA